>DATEEG010000308.1:0-14514 GCA_035281305.1 Acidimicrobiia bacterium
GTTCGACCGACAGGCTGATGCCCGTGAGCGCCGTCAATCTCTGACGCTCACGATGCATCTCATATCCGACTGTCAGGTTCTCGGCAACGATCACCGGGCCTGAACCCTTGGGGCGATTCACAACTCCGACGGATCGGGACGCCTCGTGAGCCCGAGCGCGTCCTGCGCCGCCCACAAGTAGGTCAGGTCGACGTGGTCGCGCCATTCGACCGATTCCTCGATGAATCCAAGCGTCTTGAACTCATCTATCAATGTGTCGAGCTGGGCGGGATCGAATCCGCCATCGGCCGACAGGTCGGCCGCCTCGTTTTCGTAGGCGTCGATGAACTCCTGGGGAATGTCGAAGCCGTATCCCTGCATGAGCGCGACAACTTCGTCCTTGTTGGCCGAGTCACGAACATGCATGCGGCCCTGAATCTCCGCCGTCAACCACGCTGTCGCGGCGTCGCCATTTTCGGCGAGCCAGCTTTCCATGGCGGCATACCCTTCTTGGGGATTGGGAACCGAGACCTCGTACAGGAAGCTGCCACCCGCCGCCTCCAGCGCCGAACGGTGCCGCGGGAAGACGCTGGCTGCGTCCAGGCTGCCGGCCAGGATCGCCTGGAGCCGTGCGTCAGAGCCGCCCGAGGTCGGCACGAACTGAACATCGGTATCGGGGTCGAGTCCTAGTTCGGTCACTATGCGCCGCTGGATGAAGTCGTTCCGGGACCCGATATCACCACCGCTTATGGTCGCCCCAATGAGGTCTTCAGGCGACTCGATTCCGGCCCTGACCCCCATGATCTGCCACTCGGCCTCGTTGTGGAAGCTGATCATCTTGAGTCCCGAGGCGCTTGCCGCGGCGGCGCCGATGAGAGTGTCCGTGTCGCCCCGCGCTATGTCGAGGCTCCCCCCGATTAGACCCGCTACGTACTCCTCGGTGAGGATCACTTGTTGTTCAGTGATGCCGACTTCCTCCAGCCAGCCTTTGGACAGGGCCGTGTGGTAGGTCCACTGGGACGCGAAATTGGGGTTGCCGTCGCCTATGACGATTGCGGTCAGGTTCGATTGCGGTCCGGACGCGGCTGCTGTCGTCGTGGCTCCTGCGGTGGTCGTGGTGGCGCCGGCGGTGGTGGTTGTGGCGGCATTCCCTCCACACGCGGCGATAAAGGCGGCGACAGCACCCATTCCTCCAACCTTGATGAAACGCCGGCGACTCAGGCCGGTCATGTCGGTAGGTACCGTGATGCGTTCCGTTCGTCGATTCGTGGTCACCGTGTCCTCCTCGCCTTACGAGCTCGCTGCGGTCGTCGATCAAGACCCTGGTCGCGTTGCATCATACATAATCTAGGATTGCCGCCCCGTTGCTGGTCGGGCCGGGCGACCGGCATCAGCAGGGCATGACAGAAGGAGATCCGGTGGTGGACGTCGAGGGACAGACGTGGTCAGACATCGTCGACGGAATGGTGATCGACTGGCAGGTGCCGGTGCCGATGCCGGACGGCGCCGTGCTCAGGGCCGACGTCTATCGACCGATTGAACAGGACCGGTATCCGGTTGTGCTCTCCCACGGGGTCTACGCCAAAGGTCTCCCCTTCAACGGGTCCGTTTACCGGATGCAGTGGGAAAAGCTGCTGTCGAAAGATCCCAGCGTGAGCGAAGGGTCGACCAACAAATACCAGGCTTGGGAAGTGGTCGACCCCGAGAGGTGGGTCCCGCACGGTTATGTGGTGGTCAGGGTCGACTCGCGGGGGGCGGGATGGTCGCCCGGGTTCCTCGACCCGCGCTCGCCCCGGGAATACGAGGATGTCAGCGCCAGCGTCGAGTGGGCCGGTACCCGGGAGTGGAGCAACGGCAAGGTCGGCATAGCCGGGATCTCGTACTACGCGGTGATGGGTTGGGCTGCTGCTGCCAGGCAGCCCGAGCACCTGGCGGCCTTGATCGCCTGGGAAGGATTCAACGATCAGTACCGCGACGCCTTCTACCACGGCGGAATCCTCAGCGAGTTCACGCGGCGCTGGCAACCGAACCAGATCAACCCGATCCAGTATGGGCAAGGGGCGCGTGCCCCGATCAACCCGAACACCGGTCAGTCGGTCGCAGGACCGGTGACCCTCTCAGAAGAGCAGTTGGCGGCGAACCGCAGCGATTACTTCGCCATCATCAAGCAACATCCGCTCTACGACGACTGGCATCAGGCCCGAAGCATCGATCTGTCCAGGGTCGAAGTCCCACTGCTCACGGCGGCCAACTGGGGAGGACAGGGCATCCATCCCCGCGGCAACTTCAACGGCTTCATGTACGCCGCCTCGACGGACAAGTGGCTCGAGGTTCACGGAGATACCCACTGGACGCACTTCTACTCCTCCTACGGTCGCGACGTGCAGAAGCGATTCTTCGATTGCTTCCTCAAGGACGTGGACAACGGGTGGAAGGAGACCCCCCGGGTGCAGTTGAACATTCGGCACCCCGGCGAACGATTCGTGTGGAGAGGAGAGGACGAATGGCCCCTGGCCCGGACCGCCTTCACCCAGTATCACCTGCACCGCGACCTGACCCTTGCTACCGCCGAAGAGGACTCACCTGCCGGCCTCGAATACGACGCATCGGGTGACGGCCTTCTGTTCACCACTCCCCCGTTTCTGGAACAGACCGAGTTCACCGGACCCCTGGCCGCCCGACTGTGGATCTCATCCGCAACCGTAGACGCCGACCTGTTCTTGATTCTCCGCCTGTTCGATGAAGCTGGCGACGAGGTCACATTCGAGGGTTCGACCGATCCCAACACGCCCATAGCAAATGGGTGGCTGCGCGCCTCACATCGCGCCATCGACCGCGATCGGACCAAGCCCTGGCAGCCTTTCCATCCCCACGATCGGGTCGAACCGCTGATCCCCGGGGAGATCTACCCGCTCGACATCGAACTCGTGCCGACGTGCATCGTCGTACCGCCGGGCTACCGGATCGGTCTCTGGATCCGAGGCAAGGACTACGAGTACGCCGGGCCCCTCGACGCATACGGCGAAAACTTCGTGTACGCCACCAAAGGTACCGGTGGCATGACCCACAACGATCCCGACGACCGCCCACCCGCCATCTTCGGGGGGAAAGTCACGCTTCATGTCGGCCCCGACCACCCGTCACATGTCCTGTTGCCACTAATTCCAATGAGGTGATCCGATGAATGCCATCGTTGTTGAAGAACTCGGAGGCCCCGAGGTCCTGCAGTGGAAGCACGTTGCCGACCCCCTCCCCGAACCCGGCCAGTTGGTGGTCGAAGTCGAGGCGGCCGGGGTCAACTTCATGGACACTTATCAACGGACCGGTCTCTACAAGGTCGACCTTCCCTTCATCCTGGGCTCAGAGGGTGCCGGCGAAGTAGTGGCGGTCGGTGAAGGCGTCACCGCGTTCAAACCTGGCGATCGGGTTGGCTGGTGCGACCAACGGGGATCGTATGGTGACTACATCGCGATCAAGGAAGCTCGGGCAGTGCCGGTGCCCGACGCGTTGGCCAGCGAGTTGGCCGCTGCGAGCCTTCTCCAGGGTGCGACCGCCCACTATCTCGTCAACGACACCTTCCCTCTGCGCCCTGGCCAACGCTGTCTGATCCATGCCGCGGCCGGCGGTGTGGGCCGTTTGCTCGTGCAGATGGCGAAGCAAACCGGCGCCGAAGTCATCGCCACAGCCGGCGGTCCCGACAAAGTCGCCCTCGCCAAATCGGCCGGAGCCGATCATGTCATCGACTACAAGGCGGTCGACTTTGTCAAAGGGGTCGAAGACCTAATAGGAAAAAACCAACTCGATGTCGTCTACGACGGGGTTGGCAAGGCCACATTCGAACAGGGCCTGACCCTCCTCAAGCCGCGGGGAATGATGGTCAACTACGGCAGTGCCAGCGGTCCCCCCGATCCGTTTCCACCGCTCAGGTTGTCGGCGCTCGGTTCGCTGTACTTGACCAGACCGGGCCTCGGCCACCATGTGGCGACCGCCGAGGAGTTGCGACGCCGGACGGCGGCGGTCTTCGGCCTGATCACATCCGGCGCCCTCGATGTCCGTGTGGGACTCCGCCTCCCGATCAAGGAAGCCGCCGACGCTCACCGCAAGCTGGAGGCAAGGGAAACGACCGGCAAAGTGCTGCTGGTGCCGTGAGGGAGAACGCGATCCGCTGTCCGCGATCCGCTAGAACGCGTCGAAACGCTATCTACGCGGTTCTGGCGGATCGCGGATCGCGGATAGCGGATCGCGTCAACGCTCCAATTACCTCATCCAAGGCACCGTCGGCCATAGAAATCAACTCTTCGTCCGTTCGATCTTGGACGGGGTGGGGCACCAGCACCCTGGGGGGGTCGAACCCCAGCGCCTTGCCTTGAGCAATCGCGGCGGATTCGAACTCGCTCGTGGCCACGAACACGCCGGGGATGCCGAGGTCTTCCAGGTTGGTGATGTCGTGCACACTGCACGACGTACAACTCCCTCAATCGGCGAGGGCTTCGACCACTGCGTCACAATCGTTCGCGATCTGAGACCTGAGATCCGCCGCCGCGGGCCGGGCGTGGGTTGGTTTGCGATACCGGCGAACAGTCACATTGCGGGCCACGAGAAGCTCCGCCAGGCGGTCGGGGAATGCATCTCCGCGGGGCTTCGAAATATCGAGGAGTCCTACCGTCACCCCCTCGATGGCTGCGAGGCGTGGCGCCCCCGCACGGGCGAGCGGGGCCGATTCAGCGGTGGGATCGAGCAATTCCATGGTCACTCCTTGACTACTTCCAGTTGTCGATCGAAACGGTTGCCATCTGAGACCCGCGCGGACCCCCGGTCCAGCCGCTGATGATTCCGCTGAACATCCCGGCCGTTCCACCGGCACAGGCGAACCAGAGCCCGTCCGGTCGAAATTTGGCCATCCTTGGCTGGAGCCGGACCCGGGGCACGCCTTCGGCGATTCCCCCGGCACCTCTGACGACCTCGTCGGCGTCGAAAGTGAGCCGATCGGTGAGTTCGTCGCGAAGCCGAAGCTTGTCCCATCCTGAATCGGCGAACACCCTGGCATGCTCGGGAACCACGACCACCAGCGCATCGAGGGATCCCATCAGCTTCGGATGCCCTACCGATCTGAGCTGGGCAGCAAACGAGCTTGCTAGTGACTCGGCTTCGCGCGAGGCCTGGTCGACGATTTCATGAGGTCCGTGGCCGGCGAAAGCGCTCACTACGGACATCCCCTCGGGCATCCCTCGTTCGACCGAGAGCGGCTCCCACGGCGAGCCTTCTTCGTCCTCGGCGAAGCAGAGACTCCATTTGGCCGGACTCCCCAGTGTCGAGCGATCGACCCCACCGGGGCGGGCCCCTCCGAGGTTTCGTACAACGAGGTTCACTGCCCGCCCGATCGTGGCGTTGGCCCGACTGCCAGGACCGAGGGCGTTGATGCCGGAGTTCATCTGGAGTTCGAGCCGAATCGGCCCGTTGACGATGAGCACCGGCGCGGCAAACTGAGTGGTAGCGGCGACACCGTGGATGTTGAAGAGGTCGCTGGCCACTGCCTCGCAGCCGGCGAGAACGACCGGCAGATACTCCGGTTTGCATCCGGCCATGACCGCATTGATGGCTATCTTCTCGACGCTGCACTCGACCAGGTCGGGCGCCATCACGCATACGGTCTCGGCGGCGTCGCGGCTCGTTCCTCCCAGCATGCCTTGGACCCGGTCTTCGGTCGGCGGGACCACCGGAAGACCGTCCGACCAGCCTAAGGACATCATCGCCTCGAACGGGTCAACCTCCGGGGCGACTGTCACGCGACGCGACCGGAGACTGCCGGGCCGGTGGTTGAGCCGTTCGAAGGTGCCCGGCTCGAAGATCTTCGATCCACACCCCGGCCGGCTGACCGGCAGCCCTGATCCCAGCCCTTCGATGCCGGTCAGCCGCCGCCAATCCTCCCGGTTCCACCCGGCCGCTGATTCGACGACCCTCCCCTGCTCAATTCGATACAACGTCGGGGTGGTTTCGGTCTGAAGTTCCCAGGACAACTCGAGGTCGGTGTCGTCCATCACCGTGAGGCCGGCCGGGAACGAGGGGTCGTCCTGGCTGGCAATGGCGATCCCCGTCCGGGTCGATATGACCCCCAGCACCGGTTCGACCATACGGCAGGTCTCGCAGTCGCTCTTGACCACGACCAGGAGTCCATCGTCGAGGTCGGCGAGCTTGCTCACCGGGGTTCTCAGCGCTCGGCGGTGATTGCCAGCGCGAGGTCCGCTTCCCCCCGAGCGAGAGGCAACTCCACCACTTCGTTGCGCTCGGCCGACAGGTCGGCGGCCAGATAGACCTCCATCGTGAGCCGGGCCAGGCGCGGTTCAACCATCACCGGACGGTCATACGCCACCGCCTCGAGAAAATGCAGGGTTTCCCGCTCCATCGGACCGGCGTAGACGTGGTCGACATACTCCCCGGGCATGGTGGAGAGTGGGAACTGCACGCCTTTGTCCATCGTGTTGAGGATGATGTCCTTGTGAGAGGCGTCCATGAGAAGGGCGCCTTCAGTGCCAATGAATTCGATCCAGGTAGTCGAGAAGTTGGGGTAGCCGGGCGGAAGCGACCATCCGGCTCCGATCGTCACGACCACCCCGTCGTCCATCGTGATCATCAGCATCATCGTGTCGGCGACGCCGTGGCTCGCCTTGCGAGCCCCGAAGGCTTCCTGGGCGTACACCCTTACCGGGCGGCGAGGCGCAAGGCACCAGAGCGAGAAGTCGATGTCGTGGGTCGCCTCCATGACAGCCGGCGACAGCTTCGTCCGGTTGCCGATCTTGGCCCCGAGGGATCGGGTGATGTGCCGGCTGATGAGGACGCTGACCGGGTCTCCGAGGGTTCCGTCGTTCAAGGACCGCCGGACCAGCGCCTGCTTGGGGTTGAAGCGCTGGGAATATCCAATCGTGAACTTGAGGCTCTTGGCCTCTGCGATCTCGATCAACTCGTCGGCCTCATCGAGTGTGATCGCGATCGGCTTCTCGAGGAGAACATGCTTGCCGGCCAGGAGCGCAGCGCGCGTGATCGGAAAATGGGTCGTCTCGGGGGTCGTCGAAACCATGACCGCATCGATCTCCGGGTTGGCGACGATCTCCTCCCAGTCCGTGACGGCCGTGGTTGGGTTGGTCTTGGCCTTCATCTCGGCCAGGCGACCTTCGTTGACTTCGGCAATGTGGAGCGAGCTCACTAGCGGGCTGTTGGCTGCGGCGATGGCGCGGATCCCGCCACACCAACCGGTCCCGATGATCCCGACGTTGACCTGTTTCACCGTGTTCTCCTGTTCTTTAGAGCAATTCTTGTGGCTTGATGGGCAATGGCACCGCCCGCCCGGTTCGCGCCGACAGATCCATGGCCATCGTGAGCAGCAGGTTGCGGTGTCCGTCGGCGGCCGTGGCATGAGGCGTGCTGACCCCGGTAGTCAGGCGATTGAACCAGGTCATGGTCTCCTCCCGCATGGGTCCCCACAGGAGGCCGTCGGAAAGGTCGCCCGGTGGATAGCTTCCGATGAAATCGACATGACGCTCCGCATCCGGTCGAAATCCCTTCGACGTGTAGCCGGCACCCTGGGCGATCTCGGAAGCGATGATCACATCGCGATGGGTGTCTTCGATATCGATCACTCCAAGGGTCCCGACGATCCCGATCTCGAGACCGTAGACCGCACCTGGCCAGACCGTGGGCAGTGCCCAGGAGATGTTCATGCTCCAGATGGTGCCGTCGTCCATCGTGAACACACCAAAAGTGGAGTCCTTGGTTCCGAGCTCGCCGAGCACCTTGTCGGTCGAGCGGGCGTAAACCTCGATCGGGTTCTTGCCCTCCATCAGCCACATGCACATATCGAGGCTGTGCGTGCCGGAGACGACCATGGGCGTCAGGGCCGAGCGCTGATCCGTCTTCCGAAGAGTCGCGATCGGGACCATTCGATTCATGAAGGCCCGGGTCACGACGCTGGTGACCTCGCCGATCTGTCCGTCGCGCAACCTTTGCTTGACCGTCAAGAACCGGCGTCGGAACCGCTGCGTGTAACCCATGACCGCATCGATTCCACCTTGCTCGATAGCCGCGAGGACCCGTTCCGAATCGACCGGATCGGTGGCGAGCGGCTTCTCGATGAAAAGCGGCACCCCCAATTCGGCGGCCGCCAGGATCGGCTCGACGTGTTCGTTCTCGGCCGTGGCGATGATCACCGCCGTCACTTCCGGACGAGCCAGGAGCTCGGCCAGGTCGGTGGTGACGAAGTCGGCTTTGGTGTCTTCGGCCAGGCGCCGGCCGGTGGCCTCGTCAAGGTCGCAGAGGCCGAGCCACCCCACCGAGGCGGTTTCCCGGGCCAGTTCGGCTCGCACTCTCCCGATGGTGCCGCAGCCGACGATCGCCAGGCCGATGGGCGTGCTCATTTGCTGACTCCCCCGTCCAACCCCATGAGCCTGGCGGCATTGCCACCGCAGATAGCCGCTCGCTGCTCATCGCTGAGGCCGGGGGTTCTCGCCACGAGACCAACCGGGTCTGACTCTCCCATGTCGTACGGGTAGTCGGTACCAAGCACGACATGATCCGCCCCGAACTTCTGGACGAGGAAAGAAAGCTGGTCCGGCTCGAAAACCATCGTGTCGAAATACAACTGGCGGAGGTAGTCCCCGGGGGGCTTGGGCAGCCCCTCGCGCACGTCTTCCCGGGCGTGATAGGCGTGGTCCATGCGTCCGGCGTAAGCGGGCAGGTAGCCCCCGCCATGGGCGACAACGACTTTCAAGCCCGGAAAGCGCTCGAGCGTCCCTCCGAAGATCAGATTGGCGATCGCGAGGGTGTTCTCGATCGGGTGTCCGATCACGTTGAAGAAGTAGTGCTCAGTGAGGCGCTGGGGATGTGTGAAACCCGTGGGATGTATGAAGATGACGGCCCCGCTTTCCTCCACCGCCGCCCAGAAGGGGTCGAGCCGCGGACTGGAGATCTCCTCCCCCTCGATGTTGGTCCCGATCTCCAGTCCCTTGAAGCCCAGTCCGCCCATGCAGCGCCCCAGTTCGGCCACGGCCGCGGAGGTGTCCTGTAGCGGAGCGGTTCCCAGTCCGATGAACCGATCCGGATATCTGGCCACGAGATCGGCCAACTCGTCGTTGATGGTGCGGGAAACCTCGACAGCCAGCGCGGGTTCGGCCCAGTAGTAGGTCTGGTAGGGGGCGATCGCCAGGGCCTGGATGTCGACCCCCATCCGATCCATGTCGGCCAAACGCTCCTCGACGAGGTCCATCTTCGGCTTGATGTCGATCAACTGGCGGCGGTTGACCTCCTTGGTGAGTTCACTGCCGAACGACAAAGGCACATGGCCGATCCTGTCAGCCTCGGCTTTCATGAGTTGGGCCGCCGGCCCACACTCGCGATGACAATGAAGGTCGATCACCGGTACCCCACCCGCGGCCAACACCATGTATCCCGCTCCTATCTATTCGAGGCCAAAGTCGGACCATGCACGATATAGGATCTTAAGCGGAAGGCGGAAGCCGGAAGCCGGAGGCGGCAGCGGAAGACGGAAGACGCCGGTCAACAGGCGTCGCAAGCACCCATGACCATGGCCAGCATCGTGTAGTAGCCGACGGTGGCGCTCAGTTCGACGACGCCGGACTCCCCCAGGACGGCCTTGGCCCGCTCGAAAGTGTCGGACGACACCGTGCTGTCGGCGCACAATTCGCGGACGAAGCCGATGAACAACGACTCCGACTCGGTCAACGAACCTCCGCCGTCAAGGAGGTGGTCGAGCACCTCCTCCCGAACCCCGGCGGCGCGAGCCAGCGGAAGATGGGAATCCCACTCGAAAGCGCAGCCATGGGCCCGGGCCGCGGTGAGGATGACCAGTTCCCGGTCATGGTCCAGGAGCGACGAGTCAAACCGAATCTTGGCGCCCAGTTCGGCGACATGCCTGGCCACCTGGGGGCTGTGCAACAGTACTTCGAAGGGACGGATCATCGAGCCGCGGCTGGCGACCACCCAATCGAAGGTCTCGACCTGTTCGGGGCTGAGGTCATTGTCGCGATCAGTGATCAAACGGATGCGAGCCATGTCAAATCCTCCAGACGCTATGCCTTCTTCACCCGGCCGATTCCGGCGCGGCGGCGGATCACCTCCGCTATCGCCGAGTTGTCGAGGTCACCGAGTCCGGAGGCCTCGCCCTCGGCCAGGGCCGTGCGCACCACTTCGATCAGCGCCGCCGGCGCTCCGACCGAGGCCGCGTGTTCGATCATCAGCCGGGCATCCTTGTGGGTCTGCCGGAGCCGGGCCGCCGGCGGATCGTGGGTGCCCGCGACGATGTTGTCTCCGTACACATCCATCACCTTCGCATAGGCGAGGCTGTCCTTGAGCACTTCGAGGACGCGTTCGAGATCAAGGCCCGCCAGTTCGGCGGTCACGACTACCTCGGCCAGGGCCATCCGCTGGATGCTGAGGATCTGATTGACGATCAGCTTGACCCGGGCACCTGCCCCGACCGGTCCCACGTGATGGTGCGAACGACCGATGGCCTCGAATACAGGCCGCCCCTTCTCGTAGGCCTCCGGAGAGCCTCCGAACATGACGACCAGTTGGCCCGAAGCCGCGAAGGGCGCATTCCCGCTGACGGTGGTGTCGCCATATTCGATATCGACGGGGGCGAGTCCGGCGGCGTTGGCGACGGCGTCTTCGGGACGGCCGGTCGTGGTATCGAGCACCAGCAGTCCCGCCAACCCCGACGAAGAGATCCCCTCCTCCCCCAGGCAAACCCGGCGAGAGATATCGGAGTCGGGCAGCGACAGCAACGCAGCCCAGCACCCCTGCACTGCAGCGGCCGGGGATCCGGCTGGCACCCCGCCTGCGGCTGCAAAGGCCTCGAGGCTGGCCGGACTGGGATCGTATCCCCGGAGAGGGTGTCCGGCGAGCCGCAACCGGTTGGCCATTCGCGAGCCCATGATCCCCAGGCCGATCACCGCGATTGGTCGCTGGATCATCGAAAGAACCCCATCAGAAGCGATAGAGGTTGGCGGGGTTGTCGACGAGGATCATCTTTCTCAGGGCCGGATCCGGAGCCCACCGGGCGAGTTGTTCGATCAGGTCGGCGTCATTGGGCATGTCGCCGAACTTGTTGGGATGGGGCCAGTCGGACGCCCACAACATCCGCTCGGGGCTGGCTTCGATCAGGGCATGGGCCAGGGGCACGACCGCATCCCAGGGTGGCAGGTCACCGACGCCGAGGCGATTGGGCCCGGACAATTTCATCCAAGTGTTTCCTTCTCTGATCAAATCGACCAGGGCCCGAAACGGTGGAAACGACACGCCTTCGGCCGCGGGCATGTACCCGAAGTGGCCTATCGAGATCGGAACCCGGACCGATCGAAGCATGGGGAGCAGCTCGGGAAATTGCCGCCCGGCGAAAAGGAACTCGATGTGCCAGCCCAGTTCGGCGATTCGTGCGGCGAGGGTCGGGATCTCATCGAGTTCGACCGGCATGCCTCCGACGTTGTCCAGGTTCAGGCGAACCCCGCGAACACCCCGGCGGTCCAATTCCCCGAGCTCGTCATCCGACAGGGACAGGTTGATGGCCACCACCGCCCGGGCCCTGGCAGGGATCCGGTCCATAGCGGAGAGAATGGCGGTGTTGTCGATGCCGTAGACGGAAGGCTGGGTGAAGACGACTCGCTCGATCCCGATCTGTTCGTGCATCGCCAGCATGTCGGCCAGCGTCGAGTCGGGGGGGGTGTATCCGCGATTAGGGATCATCGGATAGCGAGACTCGAATACATGGGTGTGGCAGTCGGTTGCGCCCGGCGGTGTAGCCATCACCGATCGCCGCGTTTGCCGAACCGGCGGCCGGCAGACAGGGATCTCGCTCATGTCTATGCCACCGGGTTCCGAAGCGTCCCGATCCCGTCGATCGTTACTTCGATCACGTCACCGGGGGCCAGGTACCTGGGTGGATCGAAGCCGATCCCGACGCCGACGCCGGTACCGGTGGCGATGATGTCACCGGGCTCGAGCGTCATCACCTCCGACAGCGTCACGATCAGCGACTCGACGTCGAAGATCAGATCCGAGATGGGCACTCTTTGCCGGGGTTCCCCGTTGACGGTGGTCTGCAGCCACGACGACCGAATGTCGGGCAACTCATCGATGGTGGTGATACACGGCCCCATCGGGCAGAAGGTGTCGGGGCTCTTCCCCACGAACCACTGAACGTGTTTCTGTTGGAGGTCGCGGGCGGTCACATCGTTGACGATGGTCCACCCGAATACGTTGTCCAATGCGTTCTCTCTCTTCGCTCCGCGGCACTCTCGACCGATTACCACCGCCATCTCGCCCTCGTAATCGGTAGTCCCGGTCGGGTCGTTGGCCAGCACGATTGCGTCATCCGGACCGATGACCGACGTCGGGGCTTTGGTGAAGATCACCGGGTGCTCGGGAATCACCTTCTTCTCGGACGCGTCGAAACCCGACCTGGAGAACTCGTGGGCGTGGTCGTGATAATTGCGGCCGACGGCAAATACGTTCTTGCGAACCCGCAATGGGGCCAGTAACCGAACGTCGGCCAGTGGCAGGCGGGGACCACGTTCCTTGGCGACCGCCACCCGGTCCAGGTCCCAGTTGGCGATCAAATCGACCATGTCGACGGGAAGGCCGGGGTCGGCGACGGAGATGTCGACCACGGCGTCGCCCTCCATCGCGCCGACGTGGCGCTCTCCGTCGATGAGGGCGAATGTGACCAGTCTCACGTGGCGGGCGATCCTAGATGGCGGATTCTGCGACGAGCCGCCTGCCAGGTCACCGCCGCCAGGGCCATGACGGCGGCAGCGATTCCGAAGGTGGGGCGGGCGCCGATGGCTTCGTTGAAGAACGATGCCGTCGGCGGTCCCACCACCTGGGCCGATCGTACGATCGTCACCCACGTCAGGACGGTCAAGCCGCGGAACAGAGTCCCGCCCACAGTCGCCGCTCGATCCTGGGCGAGCGGGACGAACAGACCAATACCGACTCCGGTGAGCCCGAGACCAACGCCAACCGTCCAGGGGTTCGGCGCCAGTGCCGCCACGGCCATCCCGAAGGAGGTGAGTACGAAGCCGCTGCCGACCAGGCGGGAGCCGCTAGCCCGGGCCCGGAGCCGTCCGATCTGAACGGCGGCGAGAACGGTTCCGAATTGGAACATTGCGATGATGACACCGCGTCCGGAGGGTCCTACCCCGAACTCGAAATCGAGGAAGAGCGGGGTGTTGGTGAAGCCGAAGCCGTGCTGGAGGACCGTGGCGGCGAACGTGACGAGGAGGATCCCGCCGAAGTCTCCGAGCTGGCCGCCCTGGCGGAGCGCAGCGAAGGCTGCCCCGGCGTGGCGGATCGGGGACTCGACGTCTTTGGTGGGATCGCTCGGAAGGCGACTGGCCCAGACCAGAAGCGGGACCCCGATCGAAAAGATGAGAAACGGTCGGAACACCCCGCCGCCGGCGATGAAGCCCGACGCCAGCGGTCCCAGCATCGCCACGGTTGTCACGGCGGTCAGGTTGAAGCCCATCGCCTTCGTGCGGGCCGGACCTTCGTAGAGGTCGCTGACCATCACGATTCCCAGCCCGAGCAGGCCCGACGTACCGATGCCCTGAAGGACCCGCACTGCGATCAACCCTGCAAACGTGCGGGTGAGGAATCCGGCGCAACCGAAGATGGTGAAGAGCAGGAGGCTGACCAGCACAACCCGCCTGCGGCCGAGACGGTCCGCCAGATAGCCGATCAGCGCCGAGAGAAGGACGCCGGCGATGGACACTGCAGCTTGAACCCATCCGATCGACCCGCGACTCACTCCGAAGGCCGTGGCCAGATCGGGAAGCAGGGGGGCGGTCACGGAGAAGCCCAGAGTTCCCATCGCCCCCACCGACATTGCGATAGCGAGACGTTCTCGACTCGAACCGGCCACGCCGAAGGGGTGGTCCCAGCTCCAACGACGGGTCAACGGCGGGAGACGGAGGGAAGCCATATCATCGAATTTGCATCATATGCGAACCGGATTGCCTGAAAGAGGAGTCTTTGATGACCGAAGAGTGGTTCCACGAACTCGGACCGAAGTGGGCCAGGACCAGCGCCCGCAAGTCACTCGTCGAGGTCATCGACGTCCACTCCCACGTCGAGGTCCCAACAGCTGCCGAGATCGCGGCGCCTTTCTTCCGGCCCGAATTCGACCCGCGCGTTCTGTATCAGTCGGAGGAGAGCAGCCGCTACAACCGGGAGCTGCGAGCAACTCAGGTCGCCAAGTTCACCGACCCCGAAACCCGGATCGCCGACATGGACCTTCAGGGAGTCGACCGCCAGGTCCTGGCCATCGCACCACCCCAGTACTTCTACTACCTGGACGAGCCAACCGGCATCCGCGTGTGCGCAATCCAAAATGACCGGATCGCCGAGATGGTGGCAAGCCACCCGACCCGTTTCGTCGGAGTCGCCAATCTCCCCCTCGACCATCCGCGAGCCGCCGTCGCGGAGATGGTCCGGGCTAATCGCGATCTCGGGTTCAACGGCTTCGAGATC
>DATEEG010000309.1:0-5047 GCA_035281305.1 Acidimicrobiia bacterium
CCGGTGACGGCCAAACCTGGGATGTGCCCGAGATCCTCCTGTCGGGAGACCACGCCAAGATCGAGGCATGGCGGGCCGAGCAACGTCGGCAGCGGACCAGGGTCCGACGCCCTGACCTGCTGTGAGGCAAGGTGAGTTGACCTTCAAGAATCACCGAAGGAAAGGCGATAGTCCTGAGTGGACCCTCTATGCCGGTCCACTGGGGGCTCCTTGGCGGGTGAGCGTCGGCTTATTTCTTCAGGCGCCTTAGCGTCACCGGCGGTGCTGTGGAGCCAAAGAAGGTCTCACCGACGCCTACACGCCAAAGAAGGTGGGCCTGGTCGTGACGGGGGCTTATCGCAGTCCTGATAACATTGGGGTGTCTTCCGGCCGTTGCCCGGAGTTCCAAGGAGCCTCAGATGAACAAGCTTGACATGCTCAAAGGCGCTTACGCGCGCGATGATCTGCCCGAATTCCGCCCCGGCGACACCGTGAAAGTGCACGTCCGGGTGGTTGAGGGCAACCGTGAGCGCACCCAGGTTTTCGAGGGGGTCGTGATCGCTCGCAACGGAAGCGGTCTCGATGCCAGCTTCACGGTCCGCAAGGTGAGCTTCGGGGTTGGCGTTGAGCGCGTATTTCCCGTGAACGCGCCCATAATCCAGAAGGTGGAAGTCACCCGCCGCGGAGACGTGCGTCGCTCGAAGCTCTATTACCTCCGCGATCGGGTCGGCAAGGCCGCCCGCATCAAGGAGAAGCGAGACTGAGCACGCAAGCTCCGGCCGAACCTCAAACCGGAAAAACTCCTCGCGGCCGGCACGCCAAAGCCGAGCGTCCCCTATGGGTAGAGCTCCCCATCCTCCTGCTGGTGGCGCTGGCCGTCGCCGTGATCATCAAGACTTTCCTCATCCAACCCTTCTACGTGCCGAGCGAGTCGATGCTTCCCACGATCGAAGTCAACGATCGAGTGATGATCTCCAAACTGAACTATCAGTTTTCTGATCCACAGCGGGGCGACATCGTGGTGTTCATCTCTCCGTTCAACGATGAGATCGACGATGAATCTCTGCTCGACTCGGTCGTCCGACACGTTCTCGAGGCAGTCGGAATTCGGACGGCTTCGGCCGATGACCTGATCAAGCGGGTCGTGGCGGTCGGTGGCGACACGGTTGAGATCAAAGGCGGTTATCTACTCATCAACGGGGCGCAGATCGCCGAGCCGTACCTGGCGGCGCAGGGCCTCATGCCCGACTTCGCCGCCATTTCGGTGCCACCAGGTTCCGTCTTCGTCATGGGCGACAATCGGGCCGTGAGCTATGACAGCCGCAAGTTCGGGGCGATCCCGGTAGAAGACCTGCTCGGTGAGGCCGTTGTCCGCATCTGGCCGTTATCGCGTCTCGGCTCCATAGATTCTGTCGCCCTCTCTCAGTAGAAGGTAAGAGACGGAAGGCGGAAGACGGAAGGCACAAGAACCTGGGCGGGGTGCGCGGGGCTTACCAGGTCGGGGATCGGCCGGTTGGCCGAAGACCTGGCTGTCGAATTCTTGACCAGGCATCGAGTCCGGGTGGTTGCTCGAAACGTGATCGTGGGCCGGGGGGAAATCGACGTACTGGCGCTCATCGACGGCCTTCGTTCGGTCGTCGAGATCCGGTCGCTGCGCCAGGGGCGAGAATGGACCGACCCCATCAGCGCGTTCGATGTGGCGAAGTCCCGCCAGGTCCGGGGCCTGGCCTCACAGGTCGGCGCGGGCAGGGTCGATCTCGTCACGGTGAGCTTTTCCCCGGGGGGAGTCGATCTCCACTGGCTGCCGTGGGCCGGGTAGGGGACGATCCTGCATCCCATCGCTAGGGTGCAGCAGCCATGGCATCTCGCGCCGCAAACGCAGTCGTAGTCGAAGGCCTGCGCAAGACCTACAAGAGCACCGTCGCTCTCGACGGACTCTCCTTCACGATCTCGGCCGGGAAGGTGACAGGCTTTCTCGGTCCTAACGGCGCCGGCAAGACCACGACGTTCCGCTCCCTCCTCGGCCTCACCACCCCCGACTCGGGCGCGATGCAGGTTCTCGGCATGGACGTCAAGACCGACCTTGCCCGAATTGTTCCCCGGCTGGGAGCGATCGTCGAGGAGCCCGGTCTCATCAAGGGTCTCAATGGACGAGACAACCTCCGGGTGGCCGCCCACACCCTGGGCCACGGTCACGAGAAGATCGACGAGCTGCTCTCGTTTGCCGGGCTGGCAGCCGACGCCGGACGCCGGATCGACGGTTATTCGAAGGGCATGCGTCAGCGCCTGGCCCTCGCCGCGGCTTTGCTGGGAGACCCCGAACTGTTGTTTCTCGATGAGCCTCTCGACGGGCTCGACCCCGCCGGGCAGGCCCAGATCAAGGCAAGCCTCCGGCAGTTGGCCGCCGACGGTCGCACCATCGTGGTTTCTTCTCACAACCTGGGCGACGTCGAGGCCATGGCCGATGAGGTGATCGTCATCAACCGTGGGCGATTGGTGACACAATCGAGCCTGGACGAGATCCTCGGGGTGCAGACAGCCGCCTATCACGTGGAGGTCGACGACCCGGTGCGAGCTGTCGAGGTCCTGGTCGCCGCCGGAATCGCCGCGACGACCAGCGACGGCCGGGTCCTGGCCGAGGCCGACGACGGCAGCGATGTTTCCCGGATCCTGGCCGGGGCCGGGTTGTACCCGTCGGCCCTTTACAAACAGTCGGGACGGTTGGAGGAAGCTTTCCTGCGGCTCACCGGGGATCAGCAATGACCGCGCGGGACATCCTCCAGAGACCCGGTCAGGTCCAGGCGGGCCGCACGCTATCCCGGCAGGGAATGAGCGGCTTGTTCAAGGCGGAGCTCATCAAGCTCCTCAAACGACGCACCTTCTACGTCCTGGTCCTGGTCCTTGCGATCCTCACCGGGTTGCTGGCAGCGATCTTCTTCCTGCTGCCGCGGGCCGTCGAAACCGCCGGAATCCCGGTGATCGCCAAACCCGACGCCTACGTGTTCGGGGCCCAGCAGGTGCTTGGTCAAACCTGGTTTCCGATAATCCTCTCGACGATGTTCCTTGCGGGCGAACTCGCCACCTCGGCCTGGGCAACGGCCCTGACCAGGAACGCCCGACGCTGGCAGCATCTCGTGGCCCGGTTGGTGACGACCACGGTCGCCTCCTGGGTGGCGATGCTGGCGGCCATCGGGGGCTTTGCAGTCGTAGCCCTGTTCCTCGCCGAAGGGACAGGATCTCTCGACCTGGCCGAATGGTGGGCCATCGCCTGGAAGGCGCTGCTGGTGGTATTCACCTGGGTTGCCCTCGGCATGGCCGCTTCGGCCTGGCTGCGGGCGGTCGGTCCGGCGATCGGTGCGACTCTGGCGTTCAGCTTTGCCGAGGGGATCCTGGCGTTGTGGGACGGGTGGCGCAACATATCCCTCTCGGTCCACACTTCGGCCCTGCTGGGATCGCTCGACTTTGGAGGTTTTGGAGGGATCCTTGGTGAGCAGCCCAGCTTCGGCACTGCCCTGGCGGTCGTTCTGGGCTGGTGCATCCTGTCGATTGCCGCCGCTTACGCGGGTCTGCACTATCGCGACGCATAGATGGAGGCCAAGTCCGGCATCGGAAAGGCGTAGCGGTCAGGAAGGCTTGCCGAACAAGCGACGAAGCTCCTTGTGCCAGCAGCCATGATGCCAGTGGCGGCGGAGGTCGGGGGCGTCATCCGGCACCACGACGAGATGGAAAGTCCCCGGAGGAATCGTGGCGTTGCAGCCGGGGCATATGTAATTCTTGCGGGCGGCGTAAGGCTGAACCGCCGTGACCGTTACCCCCGGATCGCCCATGCCAGCAAAATCAAGATGATCACGATCGTCCCGGCCACCAGGGCGATGTCCAACGGGGACTTGCGGGCTGGCCGGAACGGGTTGAATCCCATCTGTCGGGCACCCTAGCTACCGTGCCCGGCGATCATGGAAACTGGTGGCCCCGCCGGTGGCTGGTTGGATATCGAAGACCGCGGCGCAGTCCGCTGGTTGACGATCAATCGACCCGCCCGGCGCAACGCAATCCCGATGGACGGATGGCCCCAGTTGGAGAAGGCCTTTCTCGACTTCGACGGATCTTCGAGCCGGGTGCTGGTCATCACCGGAGCCGGCGGAGCGTTCTGTTCGGGCGCCGACCTCGACCCGTCCCGTCTCGAAGGTCAACCGGGCTTGGAGGCGCATCATCGCCGGATGCAACAGGTCGGTGCCGCAGCGATGGCCCTCCATCGGTGCACCAAACCCACCCTCGCTGCAGTTGACGGGATCGCGGCCGGGGCCGGGCTCAACCTCGCCCTCGGTTGCGATGTCGCCATCGCCTCGACCAGGGGCCGATTCTCCGAAATATTCGTTCGAAGGGGGCTCACGGTCGATTTTGGCGGGACCTGGCTGCTCCCCAGGGTCGTGGGGCTGCAACGGGCCAAGGAACTGGCGCTCTCCGGACGCATCGTCGAGGCATCGGAAGCACTGGCGATAGGCCTCGTCCTCGAAACCGTCGAGGTGGACCGTCTCGAGGCCCGCACCACCGAATTGGCCGAGAGCTTCCTGGCGGGAGCCCCGATCGCCCAGATGTTTGCGAAACAAGGTCTCGATCGTGCCTTCGAGGTGCCGTTTTCGGCGGCTCTGGCGTGGGAGGATCAGGCCCAGGCAGTTTGCCTCACCACCGACGACGTCTTCGAAGGGGTGACAGCCTTCCTGGAAAAGCGCCCACCCCGGTTCAGAGGCCGCTGAGAGATCGCACGATCAGACGGTTTCGGCCTTGATTGGGACAACCTCTCGTTGCGGTCCCTCGACCCGAACCTCGGGCAGCCACGACAACCAGGACGGCAGGTACCAGTTGGCGGTTCCGAGCAACCTCATCGACGCCGGGACTATGACGGTCCGGACGATGGTGGCGTCGAAGAAAACCGCCACCGCCAGGCCAAAACCCATCTGCTGGAGTTGGCCGAGCCGACCGGAGGCGAAGCCGGTGAAGACAGCCACCATGATGAGGGCCGCGCCGGTGATGATCCGCGCGGTGCTTCGCAGGCCATGAGCCACCGACT
>DATEEG010000310.1:0-7458 GCA_035281305.1 Acidimicrobiia bacterium
AGCGCAAATGCATGTACCAGCCGATGACGATCACGAATTTGAGGAACGCCAGAATCAAGAGGGCGGCGGTGTTGATCCATCCGAGGTGGAGCGACTCGTTGATATAGAACAGTGCCACTTCGATAGCGGTGAGGACCGCCAGCCCGATCGCAATCTTGACGTATTGAATCGGGCTCGGGTGATGGATCTCGTGCTCCTGCGTCATGTCATCCGGCTCCGGGAACTGCGGTCAGCAAGTAAACGACTGTGAAGATCACGATCCAGATGATGTCCACGAAGTGCCAGTACAGACCGACCAACTCCAGGTTGAGAAATTGTTTGTCGGAGAGCCCGCCGAGTCGCTTGGACAAACCGAACAAGGCCAAAAGCATGATCACGCCGATGGCGACGTGGGTGCCGTGGAATCCAGTCAGGACGTAGAAGGCCGAGGCCGCCGGGTTGGTGCGAAGGGTCATGCCCTCGAGCGTTATGAACTCGGTGAACTCGAACACCTGGCCCGCCAGGAAGACGGAACCGAGCATCGCCGTTGCGAGGAGCCAGGTTCGGGTAGCGCCCTGGTCGCGGCGACTGACTGCATTGTGGGCCAGGACCATGGTCAAAGAGCTCATGAGCAGAACGAAAGAGCTGACCGAGGTGAAGGGGATGTCGTAGATCTCGGCCGGAGTCGGACCCTGGGCGAATTCCTTGGACGAATAGAGGAGATAGTTGGTGATGAGAGCCCCGAAGAACAAGAACTCGGAGCTGAGAAATGCCCACATCGCCAGCTTCCGGTTCTCGACACCGGTCGATTCGTGCTCGGCGTGGTGTGCGTCTTCGAGGCTGTGGTCCCCATGGCCTTCGGCGCTGGTCTCGGCAGCAGTGGTCACTATTGGGCTCCCGCCGACGGCGAATGCGATTCTTCGAGAGGTTCGGCGCCCCATCCGATCAAAGCGATCAGTGAGATCAGAACACCCAGGACTATCAGCGCCTTGCCCAGGGCCGAAATGTGGAAGATGATCCCGTAACCGATCAGAGGCAGGCCCGCCGCCATGACGACGGGAAAGTACGAAGGATTGGGCAAGTGGACCGGGACCGGCGGGTGGATGCCGATCTCACCAAGATGGGCTACATGGTCGTCGGCCTCTTGCTTGCGTACCGATCGGCCTTCCGCGTCCTCCTCGTACTTCTGGTGCCAGAAATCATCGAGGGTGTGAACCGTCGGGACGACGGAGAAATTGTGGGCCGGAGTCGGGTTGGGAATGGCCCACTCGAGGGTCCGGGCGTCCCACGGGTCCATTCCGGCGATCTCGCCGCGGCGTTTTGAGGTCCAGAAGTTGTAGATGAACACGAGTAGGCCGATGGCGATGACAAAGGCGCCGACGGAAACGATCTGGTTCCAGAACTCGAGGCTGGGGTCGTAGCGCCACGTCCGCCGGATCATCCCCTGCAATCCGAGCCAGTGCATCGGGGCGAACGTCATGTTGAAACCGATGAACCAGAGCCAGAAATGGACCTTGCCGATTCGGTCGTTCATCATGCGCCCGGTGAGCTTGGGGAACCAGTAATAGAGGCCGCCGAAGATTCCCAGGATGGAACCGCCGAACAGTACGTAGTGAAAGTGGGCGACGATGTAATAGGTGTCGGTCTGCTGCCAGTCGGATGGAACCACCGAGTGAGTGACCCCCGAAAGACCGCCGATGGTGAACATCGCGATGAAGCCAATGGCGAAAAGCATGGGCGTCGTGAGTTTTATTCGTCCTAACCACATCGTTCCCAGCCAGTTGAAGATCTTGACGCCAGTAGGGATGGCAATGGTCATCGTCGTGAGGCCGAAACCGGCTTGGGCCACCGTGGTGATGCCCGAAGAGAACATGTGGTGGGCCCAGACGCCGAAGCCGAGGAAGGCAATGGCCGCCCCGGCGAAAACGATCGCCGCATACCCGAACAGCGGCTTGCGACTGAAGACCGGGAGAATCTCAGAGACGATGCCCATTGCCGGGAGGATGAGGATGTAGACCTCGGGATGGCCGAACAGCCAGAACAGGTGCTGCCAGAGGATCGGATCTCCGCCCGCCGTGGCGTCGAAGAACAGAGTCCCGAACTGTCGGTCGAACATCACCATGAACAGGGCGATGGCGATGATCGGAAGGGAGAACAAGAGCAGGAATGCGACTACCAGGGTCATCCAGATGAAGACCGGGACCCGCAGCAGGCGCATTCCCTTGGCCCGCAGATTGAAGAACGTGACGATGAAGTTCACCGAGGAGATCAGCGAGGCGATGCCGAGGATCTGGAGCCCGATGACGGCGAAGTCGAGCGCCGTGCTGGGTGAGAAGTCGGCCCCGGCGTTGGGCTGATACATGAACCAACCGCCATCGGGCAATGCCCCGAAGCTGCGGACGTCGGATGGATCGAGGTTGCCGGGAATTCCGGCGACTCCGGTCGGGGCGGTGATTCCCGAGAACAGCAGCCCGGAGTAGAGAAAGATCCCTCCGAACAGAAAGATCCAGTACGAGAGAGCGTTGAGTCGGGGGAAGGCAACGTCGCGAGCCCCGATCATCAGCGGCAGCAGATAATTCATGAAGGCGGCCGACATCGGCATCACGACGAGGAAGATCATCGTGACGGCGTGGGTGGTGAACAGGCCGTTGTAGTCGGCGGCCGATAGGAAGTTGCTCTCGGCTGAGGCAAGGTGGATGCGGAGGAGCAAAGCTTCGAGGCCTCCGACGATGAAGAAGATGAAGGCCGTGTAGCCGTACATGATCCCGATCTTCTTGTGATCGACGGAGGTGACCCAGGACCAGAATCCGGTTTCGGCCGTGGGCCGGCGGAAGATCGTGGTCGGGCGGTCAGCGACGGCGGTCATGTCAGGGTCTCCAAGAATGCAGCCAAGTCGTCGATCTCCTGTTGCGTCAAACCGAGGTTGGGCATGTAGCTGCCGGGCTTCTCCTTGGGAGGATTGGCCAGCCAGGTCTTGAGGTTGTCGACCGAGTACTCCTTGTAGGCGCCGGCGATGACTCCTCGATCCATGAAATGAGTGAGATCGGGACCGTTGAAGGCGGCCTGCTCGATCTCGTTGATGCTGTCGATGTTGTGGCACTGGGTGCAGCCCCGATTGAGGAACACTTCCAACCCGGCCCCGGCCGGGGACCCTTCGGCGGGTGTCACCGCAGGCGCCTGCTGGGCTGCCACCCATTCCGAGAACTCAGCTTCGGTCACTGCCCTCACCTGAGCTCTCATCAGAGAGTGGGAGAGTCCGCAGAACTCGGCACATTGTCCCCAATACACACCGGGTTCGTAGGCCTGAAGGCGGAGGAGGGTCGTCTGGCCCGGAACCAGGTAGCGCTTGCCGTTGAGGGCCGGCACCCAGTAGTTGTGGAGGACATCCTCAGAGGTCATCGAGGCGCAGACCTCGCGACCAGAGGGGATGACGAGAACGTTGGCCGTCTCGATGCCCTCCTCCGGATACCGATACTCGAACCACCACTGATGCCCGATGATCTCGACCGGATAGGCGCCTTCCCCGCATTCGGAAAGTTCGAACACTGCCTGAAAAGTGGGAACGGCGATCGAAGCGAGGATGGCTGCGGGAATCACCGTCCAGAGGATCTCGAGCTTGTTGTTGCCGTGGATCTGGCGGGGCTCCTTGCGGCCCGGCCGGTCCCGAAAGAGGATCGTCGCCACCAGAACCGCCCCCTCCACGAGCACGAAGACGCCGGTTGCGAGCCAGAAGACCGGCCAGAAGAGATTGTCGATCCGCTCGGAAAAGGGGCCTTTGGGGTCGAGGGCGTTGAGGGGGGAGTCGGGAATCCCTATTACCGAACAGGCGCCCAGGGTGAGACCCAGGGCAGCCAGTTGCAGCAGTCGGAATAGCCGGCCTCGCGACACGGGGGCATCATAGGTGGCGATGTCTTTCGAAAAATCGCGATCCGCGTTCCGACCGCACTGGCAGGTGGAAGGCCGCGATGCCTGGACGACCGCTCAAGCTCCTACGGCTGCCAGGGCGGCTTCCAACTCGGAGGTCAGCATCGCCCCTTCGAACCTGGCCGCGACGTTTCCTTGGGAATCGATCACGAACACCCACGGTTCGCTGGGCAGGCCCCAGGCCGTGACGGCCGGGACGATGTTCAGTTCTTCGGCGCTGGTGGCGTCCAGGTTCTCGTAGATCTCGACGTGTAGGAAGTTGGCGGCGGGGTGGGCCGGGGCGACCGCCTTGACCTGGTCCAGCATCGGCCCGCAGGTCTGGCTGACACAAAAGGCGGGGGTGGCGAAGACGACGACGGTGGGACGTCCGTTGGCCAGGGCAACATCGAGGGAGAGTTCATAGAACGCCGGATCAGGCTCGTCGTCCGAGCTGATCTCTTCCAGAGGGTGATCGGCCAGAGTGCTGGTCGGGACGGCCGGGGCCGGATCGCCCACCCCCGGCACCGGGTCGGTGGTGGACACCGTAAAGGCTGCTTGCTGCGTCGGTCCCATTCCTTCGGGGCGCAGCCTGACCCACCAGGTGCCTTCCTCATCAAACGTCGCACGCACCACATAGAGGCCGATGGCATCGGGAATCGTCCACATGAACTCAGCGGGCGCCTCGATCTGGCGCTCGTCGGGGCTGGTGAGAATGGCGGTGGCGGGGAGCTCGGGGGAGGCGAGGAAGTCGGCGGTCTCGCTATCCACCAGGCCGACCATCAAACGCTGGGCTTCCCCGACCGCAAACGTGCCGGGAGCGTTGGCCACGACTGCGAGGTTCTCCTCGGCCCTGGTGCAGGCGACCAGGACCGGTGCGAACACGAGGACCGCGCTCAACCAGCGCATGAAGCGGGGCATACGGGGAGGCTACAAGTGCGCCGGAACTACGCCCATGCCCGACTGGGTAATCTCCCGGTCATGAGCGCCACCACCGCCGTCGTACCTCCGACGGTCGGATGGCGGGAACGCCTCGGCGCCTATTTCGCCCTCACCAAACCGCGAATAATCGAACTGCTGCTGGTCACGACGGTACCGGCGATGGTTTTGGCCGCCCGTCGCTGGCCCGGGACCGGCCTCGTCCTGGCTACTTTGATTGGCGGGACCCTATCCGCGGCGGGGGCCAACACCCTCAACTGCTACCTCGATCGCGACATCGATCAGGTGATGCGCCGCACTTCCCGTCGCCCGCTGCCCCGGCACCAGGTTTCGCCGCCGGCGGCCATGTCTTTCGGCATCCTCCTCGGACTGGCCGGGTTCCTCTGGTTGTGGTTCTTCACCAATCTCGTTGCCGCTTCGATCTCGACGGTGGCACTGCTCTTCTACGTATTCGTCTACACGCGATGGCTCAAGCGCACTACCGACCAGAACATCGTGGTCGGGGGGGCCGCAGGGGCCGCTCCCGCGCTCGTGGGATGGGCGGCCGTCCAGGGCTCCGTCGGCCTTCCGGCCTGGGTCCTGTTCGCCGTCATCTTCTATTGGACGCCGCCCCATTTCTGGGCTCTGGCCCTTCGGTACGAAGCCGACTATGCCAAAGCTGCGGTCCCGATGATGCCCGTCGTGAGAGGGACGGCGTCCACGACCAGGCAAATGCTGCTCTACGCCGGCCTGACGGCTCTGGCCTCGCTGTTGCTGGTCCCCGTGGCGGGAATGGGATGGATCTACCTTCTTTCGGCGGTGAGCCTCGGAGGCGTCTTTGTTTGGGAGACCTGGCTGGTCCATCGGGATCCCGGCCGGGCGATGGTCTTGTTCACGTATTCCACCCGGTACCTGGCTCTGCTGTTCGGCGCGGTGATGCTGGACGTACTGTTGTGAGTCTGCGTTTCAGATTCGGGGTAGGAGTGGCTCCGGGCGTACCGTCACGATGACTTCGGACCTATAGACGCATGCTTGCCTTCATCTCCTATCCCCCGATTCCCATCTTCAACGTAGGGCCTCTCCGACTGTCATTGCACGGGCTGTTTGCCGCTCTCGGCTTCGTGGCCGGAGCGTGGATCGCCAGCCGGGAGATCCGCAAGCGTGGCTTCGACGTCGCCGGGTACCAGTCATGCCTCACCTGGGGTTTGATCGGTTCGTTGCTAGGAGCCAGATACCTGACTTCGCCGGCGGCGCTGCTGGCAGGGGGCTCGCTGCTCGACGCCATCAATCCCTTCGCCGGCAACTTTTCGATCCTGGGAGGGTTTGCCGGCGGGATCATCGGCGGCGTCCTGCGCATGCGCCAGCTCAACATGTCGGTCTGGCCGATTCTCGACCTCTCCTCGTTTGGCCTCGCGCTGGGGACGGTGGTCGGGCGCATCGGAGACCTCGCCATCGTCGAGCACCTCGGCAAAGCCACGACGGCTTCATGGGGTTACGCCATCAAAGTCGGATACGACGTCGCCCCCCAGCACGACGGTCTCGAATGCTCCAGCGCCGCCGACGGAATCTGTGGCGTCTATCACCACGTCGCCGCCTACGACCTCATCGGGGCTGCGGTTCTGATGGGAGTGCTCTTTCTGATCTACCGGCGTTTCAAGCTCCATTACGGGCAGCTCTTTTGGATCTGGGCGGCCTGGTACGGCGTGCAGCGTTTTCTGCTCGACTCGCTTCGGGTCGGCAGCGGCGATGCCCAGGTGGGCTCGATGACCTGGAACCAGGTGAGCGGGTTTCTCCTCGCCGCTTTCGCAATCGGGATGCTCTTTTGGTTCGACACTCGCCAGCCCGAAGTCACTCCTGACAATGACCGCAAGCAGGGAGCCGCCGGCCCGGTGCCCCGCTCGCCCATGACGAGGACCGAGGGCTAGCTGGATAGCTGACGTCGGCATCCGCCTTACGTGTATTGGGAGGATTCAGGATCAGCGAAGGAACCGAAGCAGGCGTCTCTGGCGTCTGGCGGCTGGCGTCGCTAGAGTTCCATTTCCAATGAACCGCTCGTCCTTCTACTTCTACTTCGCTTTTACCGGGCCCCGGTCCGGGATGGCATAGCGCGGTAGAGGACAGACCGACAGCCAACCCGGAGCCAGGGGCTCCGGGTTTTTCTGTTTCCTGGACTCCTGGCCCACAGCACCGAATCACTCGGGAGGAGCCAAAACAATATGGAACGCAAAGCCAGCAGGGTCATCGGTGGAGCAGCCACCGTGGTCGAGATCGGCGGTATTCGGATCGGGCACGACCCCTTTCCGGTGATCGCCGGTCCGTGTGCAGTTGAATCAGAGGAGCAAATGCTTGCCTCGGCTCATGCTGTCGCCGATGCCGGAGCGGCCATTCTGAGGGGTGGGGCTTATAAACCCAGCACGACTCCCTACGGCTTTCGAGGCTTGGGGCGGGATGGGGTGAAGCTGTTGGCTTCCGCTGGGGCCGAGGTCGGTCTTCCGGTGTTGACTCAGGTTCTCGAGGCCAAAGATGCTGAGGAGACCGTCGACCAGGTCGACGCCCTCGAGATCGGGTCGGGGAGCATGCAGGACTTCGAATTGCTCCGGGTGGTGGGACGGTTGGGCAAGCCCGTCCTGTTGCGCCGCGGGGCCTCAGCAACACTCGACG
>DATEEG010000311.1:0-5266 GCA_035281305.1 Acidimicrobiia bacterium
AACGACTCATGCGAACGAATTGCCTCCGCTGCTGCGGGCGGCAATAGCAAGCGTCTCATCCCCGCAAGGGCCCGTGCCCGCCGGCGGGCGGATCGAGGATTTCTTCGACCCATCTGGTGCTGGCGTCCCAGAGCAACCGGCGCCCGCTGCGATCCTGGACCGCCCGGCTCGGATCCCTCATTCCCTCCGGGGCGAGATAACAGCCCGAGGGAAGTGACCGATCAGTGGCTGCCCGTACGAGGGGCAAGGCACCGACGTCTGGCGGCGCCATCCGGCGCGTGGCAATCGCCCGGAACGGCTGGGGGAGGCGGCGCCAGAGCCCGGTGGCCACGACGCCGGGGTGCACCGCCACAGACGTCACCTCCGGGTACCGCTCGGCCAGTTCGACCGACATTGCCGCCATGGCTGCCTTCGAATGGGAGTACTCCCTCCATCCCAGAACGCTCCGGGTCTTTCCCCGACCCAGGGCCGGGTCGAGCCTGGTCGTCGAGTAATGCGCGTTCGATGTCACGTTGATGATCCTCCCGATCCCGAGCCTGGCTCCAAGGAGGAGAAACGTGAGCAAAAAATGGGCGAAATAGTTGACGCCAAACGCCAGTTCGAAGCCGTCGTCGGTGACGCCCCGTCGTCCCGCAGTGGCGGCATTGTTGATGAGAAGCAGTTCGCCCTCAGTGGCCGCGCTTTCCGCGATGACGCTGGCCGCAGCCACGACCGATGAGAGCCTGGCGAGATCGGCCGGCACCAGGCGATGGGTGGCTCCCAAGGCGTCGAGGTCGGTCTGGACGGCTCGATACTTCTCCGGGGATCGGCCGACCAGGATCAGGCCGGCCCCCAGCGATGCGAGCTGGGCTGCGGCCGAACGTCCGATGCCGCTGGAGGCACCGGTGACGATCGCGGTCGCACCTGTCAGCGAGCCGGGACTTCTCGGCGAGCCGCCCGTCAAAGCTCGGCCTTGAGAGCTTCGATCAGGGTCTGGTATTGGTCGAGATCGTTGTACGGGGCCGCCGAGATCCTCAAACAACGCCGCGGCCACTGCGGCCAGGGGAACACCGGCACCTGGATGCCGTGGTCGTGCAGCAACCGCCGCCCCAGCGGGTCGACCTGGCCCGACATCTCTTCGGTGCTGGGGGGGATTGGAACCGCGGCCAGGGAACCGATCATCGAGTCGGGAGCGGGAGGTTCGATCCCGATGAATTCGCACAGCAAATCCCTGGCCTCCAGGGCCAGGCGCCGGTTGTGATCCATGGTTCCGGCCAGGCCACCCGGATACAGCGAGCTCAGAAAATCGATGGCGGCGGGGACGGCGAGGTGCGCGGTGGGATCGTCCGCGCCCATGTAGTCGAAGAGGAGGTGAAACCGGGGGCGATCGGTACGCCGGTCGTTCCAGCCGTGGCTGATCACCGGTGGAACGAGGCTGTCGCCCAGACCGGACCTGGCCCAGAGGAAGGCCGAGCCTTTGGGCGCACACAACCACTTGTGGCAATTGCCCGAGTAGTAGGAAGCGCCCAGGCGGTCGAGATCGAGCGGCACCATCCCCGGGCCATGGGCGCCGTCGACCATCACCGTTACACCCCGGGACTCGAAAGCCGTGACGATGTCCTCGACCGGGAGCACCAGTCCGGTCGGCGACGTGACGTGATCTATGAGTACGAAGCGGGTTCGCTCCGTCAGGGCCGCCAGGAGCGAGTCGACGACGACGTCGGGGGACTCGATGGGAAACGGAACGTCGGCGATCACAACATTCGCGCCCGACCGGTTGGCCGCGTACTCGAGAGCGTTGCGACAGGCGTTGTAGACGTGATTGATGGTCAGCAACTCGTCGCCGGGTTCGAATCGAAGCGATCGCACAACGGCATTGACGCCCGCCGTCGCGTTGGTGATGAAGACGAGATCGGCCGGGTCAGCTCCGACCAAAGCGCTCAACCGGCCGCGGGCTTCGTCGAGGGCCGGCTCGAACGACTCGAGGACGAAGCCGGTCGGATTCGCCTCCATGAGTCGGCGCCACCGGTCCTGCTCGTCGAGCACCGGACGGGGAGTGGCGCCGAAAGAGCCGTGGTTCAGCTGGACTACTTGAGGATCGAGCAGCCAGCCCTTCGAACCTCCGTTTGGCGGGGACATCCGACCCCAGGAAAGCAGATCAACGGGCCAAAACCGTGAGCGAGCCGTCGCCTCGTCACCCGGGTGCGTCTTCTAACGGCGCTTGTTGGCGTGACGGGCCGGCGCCGGCGTCTCGAGCATCGCGAGCACTTCGGAGAACTCGGGCCCCCAACAGGGAACGAATTCACGACCGACGGTCTTGACGAGTCGCGAGATCGTGCCATCCCGCTGATACCAGAAGACTTCCGGGCTGATCGATCCCGGCCCGTCGACGAACCATTGACTGCCGATCTCGATCAAGCCGGCGACGGAGGCGGTGATCCGGGCGTCGCTCACTTCGGTGTAGATGAGAGCATCGCGGCAAGGCGCCATGGCCACGGCCCCGAATCGGTTCTTGCGTGACAACAGATGATCCAGGGCCAGGAGGACGCTCGAAGCGAAGAAGTTGGCTCGGACCCAGACGATCCTGCTATCGCCCCGGGCCAGAATTTTGCGCTCTCTGGGTTCGTCCCAGATCGTTTGCTGGCGGGCGTCCTGGAAGGCGCGGTCCGCGGTGACCCCCCAGGATTCGATCTGAGCGGGAGAGACGGTTATGCAACCCACATCGTTTCGCATCATCAGGACTTCGTCGAGACCGTCGCAGATTCTCCGATAGGCGGCCCAACCGGGTTCGGAGCCATCGGCGCTCAAGCGCACCCTGAGATTGGGACCGGCCTGTTCGTAATCAGGCGGGAATTCGGGACTGATCGCGCCGAGCATGGCCAATCGTTCGCCGACCCGTTCGGTCCATTCGCTCTCGGGGATCGCCGCCAACTCCTGGGCGAGATTTACGAGGCCGTAAACGCCGCCCCGCCGGTCCCGCACGGCCCACCCTCCCTCGAGGACTTCCACGTGATCCCGCCCCAAATGATCGAGGACGATGGATAACAACTGTTCGTGCTGGGTGGCGCCAATTGACGGCATGGTTCAGGTGTACCGGCCGGGAGCCGGTGTTACAAGGGTCTCGACGCGATTAGCTTGCTACGGGATGGATCGCGCCCGCTTGGACAAGACACAGATCGACGGGATTCTGATCGCGTCTGAAGCCGCGCTGGCGACGGGGGCCAGGGTCGATCTGGCTCCGCTGGGCTTCTGGAAAGCCGTCAACGCCGTCAAGAAACAACCGGGAATGGTCGAGGTGTTCGCCGACCGGATCGGGGAGATCGATCGCCTGGCGTTCGAGCGATGGGCCCTTTTGAAGCTGCCGGGGTGGGTCGGGACGAGCCTGGCAATCGTCGCCACTGCCGGCGGGTCGGCGCTGGTCGCATGGTCGGGTGGCCAGGACGACGTCGCTCAGGGAGTGGGGTTGCTCGTCGGCACCGGCATCGTCCTCACCGCCACCCACAGCCTCGCTCACTGGTTGGTCGCCCGGCTCCAGGGAATGACAGTCCTGTACTGGTTCGTAGGGTCCGTCCGCCGACCCACCCCCGGGATCAAGGTCGACTACGCCACCTATGTTCGAACCCCTGCCCGGCAACGGGCCTGGATGCACGCATCGGGCGCGATCGTCTCCAAGGTGGTCCCGCTGGTGGGACTGGGCGTTGGTTGGGCGATGGACGCTCCGACGTGGGCCCTCATCAGCCTCGGTGTGCTGGGGGTTGGCCAGATCGTCACCGACGTTCTCTGGTCGACCAAGTCCTCTGACTGGAAAAAGTTCAATCGGGAGATGGCACTGGCCCGGGTCGGCTAAAACACCAACCGATGCCTCTCCCCGTGGTCTTTCCGGACAAGCACGTCCTCCACGTTCCCGACGGTGAGATCTGGGTCGGGGTGCGGATCCCGGGAACCGAACTGCCGTCGCGGGGCGAGGTGATCGCCGCCACCCTTCGCCAGCAGGGATATCCGTTCTCTGCTCCCGAGTCGATCTCACTGACTGATCTCGCATCAGTTCACACTCTTGACCTGATCGAATTCCTGCGAACTGCCTGGCACCGCTGGCAGACCTCGTCCTATCCGCGGGATCCCGGACAGGATCGGGTGGTTCCGTACGCGTTTCCGCTCACCGACCTGACCTCGGGTCGCCGTCCCCGGACGCCCGTCTCGGTTGGCGCTCTCACCGGCATGTTCGCCATGGACACCATGACCCTGATCGGGCCCGGCACCTGGGAGGCGGCAGAACATGCGGCGGCCGCCGCTTTGACCGCCGCGGCGATGGTGGCGGCAGGTTCGCCCGCCGTCTACGCGGCAGTGCGCCCGCCGGGACATCACGCCGGGACCTCTTTCTACGGTGGGTCTTGTTACCTCAACAACGCCGCTCTGGCCGCCCGGAGGCTGGTCGATCGGGGCCTCGGTCCGGTCGTCGTGATCGACCTCGACGCCCACCACGGCAACGGTACTCAGCAGATCTTCTACGAGACAGGGGACGTGCGATACGGGTCGATCCACATCGATCCCGCCGCCGGATACTTCCCTCATTGGCTCGGATTCGCCGATGAGATCGGAGTTGGCCCAGGGCATGGCGCCAACCTCAATTTGCCCCTGGATCCCGGAACCGGAGACGAAGTGTGGCTGAGTGGCGTGAGCCGATTGGCCTCCTTCGGGGAGGGGGCCAGGTCGATGGTGGTGTCGCTGGGGGTCGACGCCTGGACGAACGACCCGGAGAGCCCCCTGCAGGTGTCGATCGAGGGCTACACCCGGGCAGGGACGTTGCTCGGGGAGATGGGGATGCCCACCGTGATCGTGCAGGAAGGTGGTTACGACCTCGAGGCGCTGGGTGATCTCGTGGCCGGGTTTCTCGACGGGTTCCAACGCGGGTGATAATGCCGAGTGGCTGAACAATCCATCGAGGGATCGAAGCGAACCTCGACCGGAGTCCTCATCGGGATTGGCGTTGCGACCGGAGTGCTGGCCGGTCTCCTCGGCGTCGGGGGAGGGATCATCATGGTCCCCGCCCTGGTCGCCATCGGTTTCAACCGGCACCGGGCCACAGCTTCGTCGCTGGCGGCGATCCTCCTCATAGCGGTGGCCGGGGCCATCGCCTTCGGAGTCGAAGGAGACGTGGATCTGCCGACCGGGGTCTTCCTCGGCCTGGGCGGCCTACTCGGGTCCACGGTCGGCGCTCACTGGATGAATCGGCTGTCAGGCCGCAGCCTCGCCCGCATCTTCGGAGTGGTCTTGTTGGTGGCCGGGA
>DATEEG010000312.1:0-4383 GCA_035281305.1 Acidimicrobiia bacterium
GGGATCCGTGCCGGTGAAGAGACCGTGACTCTCCGTCTCCTACGCGGCTTGCGGATGGCGCCTGTTGGCGTCGAGCAAGGAGTCCTGGCAGGGAGCTGGCGACGCCAGTTCGCTGTGACCGGCGTAACTCTTCACCAGGCCGATTGCCTTATCGCGGCGGCGGCCGTCGGGGTCGGCGCCCGACTGGCAACGGGCAACCCGTCAGATTTTCCCATGGCTGACCTGACAGTGGAGTCATGGCTGCCGGGGACATGACCACCTCGCGGATGCACTCCGTAGTCTTCACTCCCTCGGGCCGAAGAGGGACCTTCGCCACCGGGACCACCGTTCTCGACGCCGCTCGGGAACTGGGAGTCGACCTCGACTCGGTGTGCGGCGGGCGCGGGATCTGCGGACGCTGCCAGGTGACCGTCGGAAGCCGACCCGGAATGGAAGGACGCGACGATCGGCTGTCGCCCCCCGGATCGACTGAGCTGGACTATCGCGGGCGCCGACCTCTGGAGCCCGGACAGCGGCTGGGTTGCGCCGCCCGCATCCTCGACGATGTCGTTGTCGACGTCCCTCCTGCCAGCCAGGTGCATCGTCAGGTGGTTCGCAAGCGGGCGGGGGTCGATGCGCTTCCGGTCGATCCGGTGATTCGCCTTCACTACGTCGAGGTAGCCGAACCCGACCTCTCGAGCCCGACCGGCGACCGCGAACGCCTCGCCGAGGCCTTGCGCGAGCAGTGGCGTCTTTCCGATCTGGACTTCGACCTCAACGTCCTGACCGAACTCCAGCGAGCGCTGCGCAAGGGGGAGTGGAAGGTCACTGTGGCGGTTCGCCATGAGAAACAGGTTCTGGCGATCTGGCCGGGTTTTCGCGATCTCATGCTCGGTGCGGCCTTCGATGTCGGCTCGACGACCATCGCGGGACACTTGTGCGACCTCACCACCGGTTCCGTTCTTGCGTCGGCCGGGCGAATGAATCCCCAGATCGGATTCGGCGAGGATCTGATGAGCCGCGTGTCATACGTGATGATGAACGAAGGCGGTGAAGCCAGGCTGACGGCGGTGGTCAGAGAGGCCCTCAACGGTCTCGTCGGGGACCTCGTGGCCGAAGCTGACGCCGTCCGGGATGACGTTCTCGAGGTCACAATCGTCGGCAACCCGATCATGCACCACCTCGTGCTGGGCTTTGACCCTCGCGAGCTGGGCATGGCGCCATTCGCCCTCGTGACGGGATCCGCCCTCGATACGCCGGCCACGCGAATCGGTCTCCAAGTCCATCCCGGGGCAATGGTCTATACGCTTCCGTTGATAGCCGGCCACGTCGGAGCCGACGCCACCGCCGCCATCCTTTCGGAGGGACCCCATCGGCGGGACCCGGTGCAGTTGCTGGTCGACGTTGGCACCAATGCCGAGATCGTCCTGGGCAACAAGAATCGCCTCCTGGCAGCTTCGAGCCCGACCGGGCCTGCCTTCGAAGGAGCCCAGATCTCATCCGGGCAGCGGGCCGCACCGGGAGCGATCGAGCGGGTGCGAATCGACCGGGCAACGCTGGAGCCGCGAATACGGGTCATCGGTCAGGAGAAGTGGTCGGACGAGGAAGGCTTCGACGGATCCGTGGTCACCGGCATCTGCGGTTCGGGGATCATCGAGGTCATCGCGGAGTTGTTCCTGTCCGGAGTCATCGACCCGGATGGGGTGCTGCGCCCTCTCTCCGCCGAGGTGAGCCGGATCGGCCTCACCGGCCGAACGTACTCTTACCTCCTCTGGGAAAACCCTCGAATCGAGGTCACCCAGAACGACGTCCGCGCAATTCAGCTGGCCAAGGCGGCGCTGTATGCCGGGGCCCGACTATTGATGGATCACTACGGGGTCGACGACGTCGACCAGATTCGCCTGGCAGGCGCGTTCGGCAGCCACATCGATCCGCTCTACGCCATGGTGCTGGGAATGATCCCGGATTGCCGGCTCGATCAGGTTTCTTCGGCCGGCAACGCCGCCGGAGTCGGAGCCATGATGGCTCTGCTGTCAGGCGTTGCCAGAACTGAGATAGAGGAGGTTGCCCGCATGGTCGAGAAGGTGGAGACGGCAGTAGAGCCCCGGTTCCAGGAGCACTTCGTGTCGGCAATGGCGATTCCGCACAAGACGGCCATATTCACCGAATTGGCGAAGGCGGTCGACCTCCCCGACCCGGCAGCCCCGGCCGAGCGGGGCCGAAGGGGACGGCGGTCGCAATGAGTGTGATGACCGACAAGTTTCGAGCTTTGCACTCGCAAGGCACCTTCGTGATGCCCAATCCGTGGGACCTCGGCACCGCTCGCTTCCTGCAGTCGCTCGGGTTCGCCGCCCTGGCTACCACGAGTTGGGGCTTTGCGGCCAGCCTCGGCCGCCTCGATCAGACGGTCACCAGAGACGAAATGCTGGCCCACACTGCGGCCCTGGTCGGCGCCATCGACGTTCCCCTCAACGTCGACTCCGAGCGTTGTTACGCAGAGGATCTGGCCGGTGTTACCAAAACCGTCCGGCTCTTGGGCGATGCCGGCGCGGCCGGGTGCTCGATCGAGGATTACGACCCTGTCACCAGGACGATCGACCCGATCGGCCTCGCGACCGAACGAGTAGCTGCCGCGGCCGAAGGAGCCAGGGGGAGTGGCCTGGTCCTGACGGCCCGAGCCGAGAATCCGTTCTACGGCTTTCACGACCTCGACGACACGATCGCCCGACTCTCTTCCTATCGGGATGCCGGGGCCGAAGTCATGTATGCACCAGGGCTTACGAATGAGGACCAGATCAGGCGGGTGGTCGCAGAAACCGGTATGCCGGTCAACGTCCTCGCCAGGCCGAACGGACCGTCGGTGAGTCGCCTCGGGGAGCTGGGCGTGCGACGGGTCTCGACCGGGGGGGCGCTCGCCCGCGCCTCGTTCGAGCTGATCAACCGGGCCGCCCGCGAGCTCCTCGATCAAGGAACCTCGAACTACACCGTGGGATCTTTGACTGCCGACGATTACCGGAAGGCCTTCGGCTGAAGCACCCGTTTTGGCGCGACAGGACCGTGCCAGGGCCCCGCATCGTCGCGCCAAAACGGTTTCACGACTTCCCGCGATCGGCCGGACGACTGTTCCATGATGTAGTCTGATACCGCATCATGGAACAGATACCTGGCGGGGAGCCCGGTGCCCCCCCGCAGAACGAGGGCGATGCCGTTGCGTCGACCACCTCCCGACGCAGCGGCGGTAGGGCGGCCCGGCAGGCCGCTCGAACTGCCCGGTCTTTGGAGAGCGTTCCCTTCCTGACCAGGGCGTTATCGCCGGTCGAGGTGCTCCAGACCGAGGCCCTGGAATTGATCGAACAGAACGCCGACAGACTGCTCGAACGCGTTGGCATCGAAGTGCACGGCTTCCCCGAGGCGCTGGAGATCTACCGCAAGGGCGGCGCCGAAATCGACGGAACCCGGGTCCGCTTTCCCGACGGTCTGGCGCGGAAGCTAGTGATGGCGACGGCTCCGGCAACCTTCGTCCAGCATGCCCGCAACCCCGAGCGCAGCGTCACCATCGGCGATCCCCACCTCGTTTTCGCCCCGGCGTACGGATCGCCGTTCGTTCGTGACCTGGAAAACGGCCGCCGCTACGCCACCATCGAGGATTTCCGCAACTTCGCCCGTCTGACCCACATGACTGCGTCGCTCCATCACGGCGGCGGCACCCTGTGCGAACCGGTCGACCTCCCCGTCAACAAGCGCCACTTCGACATGGTCTTCGCCCATATCAAGTACCACGATCGCCCCTTCATGGGATCGGTCACGGCTCCCGAGCGCGCACAAGACACGGTCGACATGGTGAAGATCCTCTTCGGGGAGGAATTCATCGCAGCCAACACTGTCTTGCTCTCTTTGTGCAACGCCAACAGTCCGATGAGTTGGGACTACAACATGCTCGGCTCCGCCAAGGTGTACGCCGAGAACAATCAGGCGTGTCTCCTCACTCCGTTCATCCTGGCCGGAGCCATGGCCCCGGTGACCGTGGCCGGGACGGCTACCCAGACTCTCGCCGAGGCTCTGGCCGGCATGGCTTTCTGCCAGTTGGTCAAGCCGGGTGCCCCGGTCGTCTTCGGATCATTTGCGTCATCTATTTCCATGCAGTCCGGCGCTCCCACGTTCGGCACACCGGAGCCGGCGCTGATGCTCTTCGTCATGGCAGCACTGGCCCGGCGGCTCGGAGTTCCGTTCCGCAGCGGCGGCAATCTCACAGCCTCGAAAGTCCCCGATTATCAGGCGGCTTACGAGTCAGCCGCGACCTTTGTGCCAACGATGCTGGCGGGCGTGAACTTCGTCCTGCACACCGCCGGCTGGCTCGAAGGCGGTTTGACGATGGGTTACGAAAAGTTCATGCTCGATGCCGAT
>DATEEG010000313.1:0-6022 GCA_035281305.1 Acidimicrobiia bacterium
TGAAAGAGCCGCTCGTCCCTGGAGACGGCGAGATAGGCACCCGACTTCGATCGGGCGGTCCACCACCCGACTTCCGCGCGGGGGGACGCGGCACCGGGCGCCGGCCCACCCTGCGCGCCGAACTGAGCGACCGTCGTGTCCGGTCCGATCGGGCAACCGGCCATCGTGGACAGTGCGGCGGCCAGCGTTGCTTCTGCCTCGAGCGCGATGCTTCGCCAGTCGGATGGTGCGGCGAGTTCGTCGCCGTTGACGTTCGACTCCCTGGCCAACGCCCCAGTCGTGACGGCGGCTCCCTCGCTCACCAAGCGCTCGCTGTCAGCTGTCAGCGAGCCCATAACCCAATTCTTCGGCCAACTTCTCGTAGACGGGAAAGACCGGTTTCACGGCCGGAACGAGGCCCATCAGCTTGGTCATCGATCCACTGATCTTGATCTGGCCGGTGACCGCCGCCTTCGTCATGTTGAGCCGGCCGCTCCAGAACTGGTGGCCGGTCTCACAGCTGAGGGTGAGGACGTTGGGATAGTCCTCGGACGGAGAGCCGATGCTGACGACTGCAGGCTGCACCGTGGAATCGATGGCCACGTCGAAGTCGGGATCCGTGTAGTGGAGGAGGATCTTCAGGTTTGCCTTCTGGAACTTCTCCTGCACGTCGGCCATCTCCATGGCCCGGATGAGGGCGCCGCCGAGCAGCTGCTCGGCGTCGTCTTGTGACCGGAACAACGTCACAACGTCACGCTCCTTGCTTTCTGCTTGGTTACGGTGAGCAACGACGAGCCTGCTAGGGGACGATGCTGGCGCGGATCACGTCCTGGCGTTCCGCGGCTGCGAAGGCTTCATCGATCCGCTCGAGTGGAAAGCTGATCGAGTTCATCGCTTCGAACGGGTAGCGGTCGAGCGCTCGAGCGAGGAAGTCGAGACCCCGCATGAGCGCATCGGTGGTGTAGAGCACGACTCCGTGGACGGTCCGTGAGAACACGGTGAGTTGGGAAGGATCGAGGGCGCAGGTGCGTCCGGGGCTGATGTTGCCGATCTCGACGTATCGGCCGCCCGTCGCCAGCATCCTCAGGCCTTCCTCGAAGGCTGCGGGATGGCCGACCAGCTCGACCGCGACCTCGGCGCCCCAACCTCCGGTCAGATCCTGGACCCGTCCGACCCGGGCGTCGGGTTCGGGAAAGTCCCCCACAAGGATGGCTTCATCGGCGCCGAACCGCCGGGCCAGCTCGAGCCGGTCGGCCTGGGCGTCGATCGCGATCACTTTCCCCGCGCCCATCTCCTTCGCCAGCGCGGTCGCATAGAGCCCGAGCCCGCCGCACCCCTGGACGACGACGGCATCACCGAGCTGAACCTGGGCCCGCTGCAGGCCGAAGAGCACTTCAGCGAGCCCACAGTTCAAGCCGGCCAGTACGTCGTCAGGCACGGCGTCCGGGGCCTTGAGGACGGTGTGGCCGGGCATCAGGTAGAGGTAGTCGGCAAAGCCGCCGGTGAAGTGCGGCTCGAAGTCGGGGTCCTGCATGATCGAACCCTGACTGGCCAGGCAGGCTGCTTCGTTGCCACGCAGACAGTCCCGGCATCGCCCGCAGGGATAGAAGTACTTGAAGACGACACGGTCACCCTCGCGCAACGGGAGGCCGCGCCGGTCGGTGTCGACGCCGGGGCCCAGGCGAGCGACCCGCCCCGTGACTTCGTGCCCGAGGACCGTCGGGAGCGGGAGCCCGAAGGACTCCATGTCGAAATCTCCGCCCCAGAAGTGAAGGTCGGACCCGCAGATGTTGGCCCGGCTGACCTGGAGGAGGATGGCTCCTGGTTCAGGATCCGGCAAGGGATACTCACGCAATTCGAACGGCTTGCGGGGTCCCATGAAGCATGCGACCCGACCGGTGTCCGTCATGTTCGCTCTCGTCCTCCGATGTCGTTACTCAACGGGTTTCCTCCTTACTCCCACGGGAGTGCCCGATCGGAGAACGTGGCAGGTTCGACCGTGCGGAGGATTTGTGTGACCGTGGCGATCACCTTGGTCATGCTCGCGGCAACCGATGGAATGTCGGAAGAGCGGAGCATTCGGGCGTCGTCCAGCATCCGATGCAGCGCAGTGAGCTGCTCTTCCAGGGTCGGTGTCGTGGTGAAGGCGGCGCTCAACGCAACGATCCTCCTAGAAGGAGCGGGGGAGCCCGAGGCTCTCGCCGATCATGCTCCGAACCATTTCGTTGTTGAGCGGGGCGAAGGCGAAGAGCCGGGCGTCCCGCCAGTAGCGTTGCATGTCATGCGCCATGGTGAAGCCGTGGCCGCCCATCATCTGCATGCCGTTGCGGGTTGTCCGTTCGGCGACCTCGGAGGCGAACAGCTTGGCTCCCGCTGCTTCGACGTGGCATGGCCGGCCCTTGCTGTACAGCCAGCCGGCCCGCTGGGTGAGGGTCCGGGCCGCGTCGATCTCGAGCGCCATGTCCGCCAACCAGTGCTGCGGCACCTGGAACTGACCGAGCGGCTTGTTGAAGATCTCCCGCTGGTTGGCATATTCAAGGGCGTCTTCGAAGGCCGCCTGAGCGACACCGACCGCCATCGCCGCGATGATCACGCGCTCGGCGTTGAGCGTCTGGGCCAGGTTGTACCAGGCGCCACCCAGGGAGCCCACGAGGTCCGCCTCCGTCACCTCGACGTCATCGAAGAAGACCTCGTTGGTCTTCACCGCTCTGAGGCCGACGGTGGGCACGTGGTTGATCGTGACCCCGGCGGCCCTCGGGTCGACGACGAACAGCGAGATGCCGTCCGTCTTCCGTTCGCCCGTGCCGGTCCGCACGACGGCCAGCATGTGGGTGGCGAGGTGGGCGCCGGTGATGAAGATCTTGCTCCCGTTGATGCGCCAGCGGCCCGGACCGGTTTCGGTGGCCCGAGTCTTCATCGCCAACACGTCGGTGCCGCCGCCCGGCTCGGTCAGGGCGATGCACCAGCGATCCTTGCCGTTGGCGATGCTGGGAAGGAACTGCTGCTTCTGCTCCTCGGTGCCGTAGCGCCCGATGGACGCGCCGCACATGAACACGGGGGCAGCCACGATGAACGCCAGGGCGGCCATCTTCCTGGACAGCTCTTCGATGACGATCGCAAGGTCGACGTAATCGCCGCCCCCGCCGCCGTAGGCCTCGTCGATGGTGAGGCCCATCCACCCCTGCGCGCCGATCTTCTCGAACAGATCGAGCGGGAGTTCACGGTCTTCGTCGAGCTGTCGGGCGAGCTCTCTCGGGATCTCACGATCCAGGAAGCTCCGCACGGTCTTCCGCAGGATTTCCCGTTCTTCCTCCACGGTGAAGTCCACGATCAGCCTTTCCTCTTCTCTTGGTCACCGGCACGCGGCCTCCGCCGGGGTGGCCGCATCTCAGATCTTTCGGGTGGCGAGGTCGGTCATGGTCGACTGCCGGTCGTCCGTCCACCGCCTCGCCTTGTATTCGAACTCGGGGAGTTCCGGAACCTCTTCGATCAGGGTCGTGAGGTTGGTTCCTGCCTTCAGGCGCTGCGTGAGCTCGGCCCTGATCGCCCGGCGGTCGGCGTCGGGCCGTTCCCGGAACTCTGGCTGGAGGGCGATCGTGATGACGACGTCGTCCTTCCCGTCGTCGTTCAGGTAGACCCGGCCTCGGTAGTCGGCGACGGCGGGGTGGGAGAGCACGATGTCGTCGACGGTCATGGGCCAGATGTTGTTGGCCCGGATCTTCATCATGTCGTCGTAGCGCCCGATGGTCCCGGACTCGATGGCAACCGATGGCCGGCCGCAGGGGCACGCATCGGGGCCCAAGAACACGGCCGAGTCGGCCGACCGGTAGCGCACGACCGGTGACGCCTCACGATGGAGCTGGGTGACGACCAGTTCCCCCCGTTCGCCCGGTTCGACGTGTTCGTTCGTCCCGGGAGCGAGCACTTCGACGAGAACGGTGTGTTCACCGAGATGCATACAGCCGCGCTGGTCGTCGCCCCGATAGAGGCCTTCCTCGCAGACGGCGCTCGTGAACCCGTAGGGCATGGCGCCGTACGTCTCTTTGATGGCGCAACCCCAGAAGTCCTCCATCGCCCGCACCCAAGGAATCGGGTAGTTCTCGCCCGAGATCAGAATCGCCTTGAGAGTCGGAAGGTCACGGGCGGGTGTGATTCCCGCCTCTTTGGTGAGGACACTCAGCCTGGTGAGATGACTCGGTGTGGTGAGAAAGAGTCCCTGCGGAGGGAACCGCCGCATGAAGGCAACCCGGGCCGGAGATGCCAGGGAATCGACCATGTAGCAGACCAGGCCGGCCTTCTCGGCGGCAAAGATCGTCGCCCAGCCGGCCAGGTTGTAGCCCACCGGGGTCAGGCCCATCAGACGGTCCCCGGGGTCGAGCCCTGCCCAGTGGAACAAGCTGGCCGTGTCGGATGCCGTCAACTCGAGGTCGAGACGCGTGAAGCCGTACACCTCCTGGCCTTTTCCGGATGTGCCGGCGGTGAGGCAATGGGTCGCCAGTTGGGACGGATCCACCCCGAGCCGGGTGCCGTACGGCGGCGCGGCCTCCTGGTCGGCGAGGTGGTCACCCTTGACCGAGAACGGAACACGGTCCCGGAACATCTCGAGCGACGTGATCTCGCCCGGGTCCGACACGCCCGCTGTCTGGAGGCGCCGACGGTGGAACTCGTTCGTGGCCCAGATGTGGTCGAGCTGAGCGCGCAGCTTTGCCCACTGCACGGCCAGCAACTCTTTGCGGTCGATCTGTTCGATCTGGGGGTACCAGTAACGGCGTCCGGTCACGTTTGGAGCTCCAGGTGTTCGAAACTCGAAACAAACTGTATCAGAATATCTTACGTATCGTCTAGCCTTGCGGCACTTCTCCGGCGCTCGGGATCAGCCTCAGGGCTCGTTCCGGACACCCGGCTACGGCGCGGTGGGCGGCTTCGAGGTGGTCCCCTGTCAGGTCGTCGTCGGCGCGCAGCGCGCTGTAGCCCAGGTCGTCCAGCTCGAAGATGTCGGCGGCGAGCGCGTGGCACCGCCCATGGCCCTGGCAGCGTTCGTGGTCGATGGCGACCCTCACCGCGCCACCTCCTCCGTGTTCGTCGGTACTCGCGGTCTCACGTTGACCGGTAGCTCGGCGACGCCCCGGATGTGGCCGACCGAGATCGTGGGCTCGGCCCCGGCCACGAGTTCGTAACTTTCGATGTGACGGGCCATCTCCTCGAGCACGACGCGTATTTCCATCCGGGCCAGGTGGGAGCCGAGACAGCGGTGAACGCCCGTCCCGAAGGCGAAGTGGCGGTTGGCCTGCCGGTCGAACCGGCACTCGGTGGGGTCGGCGAACTCGTCTTCGTCCAGGTTGGCCGCGGCAAAGACGAGCAGCACCTTGTCGCCGGCGTGCATGTCCCGACCAGCCAACTGGCAATCCCGCATGACCGTTCTCGCCGCGGCCACCACCGGAGACTGGTGGCGGAGAAGCTCCTCCGCCGCGGCGGGAATGACGTCGGGGTTCGCGACCAGCTCTGCCCAGCGGTCAGGGTGCCGGGCGAAGTACAGAAACATGTCGCCGAGTCCCGAGGCGGTCGTGTCGTACCCCGCGCCGGGAAGGAGGAACAGGAAGCTGAGGATCTCGTCGTCCGTGAGGCGCCGGCCCTCGAACTCAGCGGTGAGGAGGCGGCCCACCAACCCTTCACCCGGATCTGTTTTCCGGGCCTGGATGAACTCCGCCATGTAGACCAAGACTTCGGTGCCCCCTTCGAGCGCCACGTCCTGGTCGTCACCGGGATGGGCCATCATGTGGGCGGCCCTGGCCAACTGGGGTCGATCGGCCTCCGGCACCTCGAGGAGCTCGAAGATCACCAGCATCGGGACGGGCTCGGCCAGGTCCTTGACCAGATCACCGGTTCCCTGTTCGACGATCCTCTTCACGCGGCCCGCCACAAACTCGCGAACCGTGGCCTCGAGGCGAGCGACGCTCGGCGGGGAGAAGTACGGCTGCAACAGGTGCCGGTACATCGTCTGGTTCGGAGGATCGGTGTCAATCGGGATGAACGGCATCGCCTC
>DATEEG010000314.1:0-10559 GCA_035281305.1 Acidimicrobiia bacterium
CCCCGCGGAGAGGGACGAGCTAGCCGCCCTCGGCTAGCTCCGTTTTTATCACCCAAACGGTGCGCCGCGCGCACCGTTTGGGTGATAAAAAGCACACGGGTTTGCCGCCCGTCAGGCCTGATCGAGAACCCAACGCACCAGGTCTGGTTTCAGGGTCTTGCCGAGCGGGTTGCGGGGAATGGCTTCGGCAAAGAGATACGCCTTGGGAACCTTGTGAGCGGCCAAATGGGCCCGGCACCACTCCTTGAGTTCGTCCGCCTCTACCGGCGCGGTTGTCACAACCACGGCGATCACTCGCTGGCCCCATTCCTCGTCGTCGACGCCCACCACCGCGGCCTCGCTCACGGCATCGTGGCGGAGCAGCACCTCTTCGATCTCCAAAGCTGAGATCTTCTCGCCTCCCGACTTGAGAATGTCGACCGACGATCGTCCCAGGATCCGGTAACGGCCGTCCTCGACTACGGCGGTGTCACCCGTTCGAAACCAGCCGTCATCGGTGAAAGCCTCGGCGGTCGCCTCGGGTCGTTCCCAGTACTCGGAGAAGACGGTCGGTCCCTTGATCTGGATCTCGCCCGGAACTCCTTCGCCCAGGGGAGCGCCGTCGTCGTCGACCAGTCGCACCTCGACTCCTGGCAGCGGTCGTCCCACCTCCCCCGGCACCCTCTCGCCGCGCAGCGGATTCGAGAGACCCATTCCGATCTCGGTCATGCCAAACCGTTCGAGCAGGGTGTGACCGGTCAGGTCCCGCCACCGTTCGAGAACGGTGATTGGAAGTGCGGCCGAACCGGAGATCATCACCCGCAGGCGGTCACAGCCCTCTCTGAATTGCTGCCGCTGGAAGGGCGAAGCGTTCTCGAGGTGAGCGATCAGCCGGTGGTAGATCGTCGGCACTGCCATGAACAAGGTGAGGTCGCCGTTGCTGATCCGGTCGACCACTTTTCCGGCGTCGAAGCCCGTCAGCGTGTCGCAGCGGGCACCGCTCCACAAAGCACAGCCAACGACGTTGACGATGCCGTGGATGTGGTGCAGCGGGAGGGCGAGAAGGATCCGATCGTCCTCGTTCCAATCCCAGGCCTCGACCAGCGATCGGATCTGGGCGGCGATGTTGTCGTGGGTGGTGACGACTCCTTTGGGGCGGCCGGTGGTGCCACTCGTGAACAGGATCATCGCCCCCCGCTCCGGGGACACCTTCGGCAACCTGGCTGGCTCCCCAACGACATCGTCGACCGACAGGAATTCGATGCCTCTCGCCCGGGCCAGCGGTGCCAGCAGTCCGGCAAAAGCCGGAGACGCCACTGCCAGGGCCGGGCGAGTGGTGTCGAGGACGTACTCCAGCTCGGGGGCGGGATGGGTCAGACACAGCGGCACGGCGATGCCACCCGCCCTCCAGATCGACCACTGTGTTCGCACGTAGGCGTAGCCGGGCTCCACCATGAATGCGACGCGGTCGGCTTCGAGGTCATCCCTGCTCGCCAACAACCTCGACGCTCCGCGTTCGGAATCCCCCAGCAGGTCCCCATAGGTGTAACGGCCGGCGTCGTCACACACAGCGGTCCGGTCGGTGAAGTCGAGCGCACGCTCGATCAAGGGAAGGGCCATCCCCTCAATTATCCCGCGGCGTGAGCCGCTCGTGCCCACGGCCCTCAAGGGGGCGAAAACGCCGATCGGCCGACCCACGTGTGCGTCTGGCACACTGGCCTCGATTTGGCGGACTTCACGACTCTTCGGGAAGCAGTGGCCGACCTCATCGGCGATGGCGACACCGTGGCCATGGAGGGGTTCACTCATCTGATTCCCTTCGCAGCCGGCCACGAGATGATCCGGCAAAGGAAGCGGGACCTGAACGTCACCCGGCTGACCCCCGACGTCATCTACGACCAGCTGATCGGCGCCGGCTGTGTGAGAAAGGTCGTCTTCTCATGGGGCGGCAATCCGGGCGTCGGGTCGCTGCACCGACTCCGCGACGCGGTCGAAAACGGGTACCCGCAGCCCATCGAAATCGAAGAGCACAGTCACGCCGGCATGGCGGCCCGTTACGCGGCGGGAGCGGCGGGCCTTCCCTTCGGCGTATTGCGCGCCTACGCCGGCACCGATCTCGCCGAACACACGTCGACGATCAAGACCATCGCCTGCCCCTTCACCGGAGAGGAGCTGGCGGCAGTGGCGGCGATCAATGCGGACGTGGCTGTGATCCACGCTCAGCAGGCAGACCGCGCCGGCAACGTCGGCATGTGGGGGATCACCGGGGTCCAGAAGGAGGCGATTCTCGGGTCGAAGAGATCGATCGTCACCGTCGAGGAAGTAGTCGACGAACTGGTGCCGCGCGGATCGAACTTTGTCGTGCTGCCCTCATGGACGGTGACCGCGGTCGCTCTCGTGCCTCAGGGCTGCCACCCGTCCTACGCCCTCGGGTTCTCGACCAGGGACAACCGGTTCTACGTCGACTGGGACGAGGTCTCGCGGGAACGGAGGACGTTCCACACCTGGATCGAGCGGTACGTCCACGACGTTTCTGACCATTCGGGCTACATGAGGTTGGTTGCCCAATCGAAGGTCGGACCGGCCCCGACCCGGGACGACTGAGGCGATGACCGACCCCACGTACACCTCTGACGAGATGATGACGGTCACGGCCTCGCGTCATCTGGCCGACGGCGCCGTGTGCTTCGTGGGCATCGGTCTCCCGAGTGAGGCGGCCAATCTCGCTCGCCTCACCCACGCACCGGATCTGGTCTTGATCTACGAATCGGGCACGATCGGAACCCGCCCGCAGACGTTGCCGCTCTCCATCGGTGACGACGAACTCGCCACCACTGCCCTATCGGTTGTGAGCGTTCCCGAGATCTTCGCCTACTGGCTCCAAGCCGGGAAGATCGACATCGGCTTCCTCTCTGCTGCCCAGATCGATCGCTTCGGCAACCTCAACAGCACTGTCATAGGTCCGTACGAACATCCGCAGGTGCGTTTGCCGGGAGCGGGCGGCGCTCCTGAAATCGCGGCTGCTGCCGGCCAGGTCCTGGTGATGCTCCGGCAGAAGAAGCGGATGTTCGTCGACAAGGTGGACTTCGTGACGTCCGTAGGCTTCGGCCGCGATGGGACCGGCCGGCCCGCTTCCTGGGGTGCCGGACCGACGTCGGTCATCACCGATCTCGGCATCTTGCGACCCGATCCCGTAACCCACGAGCTCACGCTGACCGCGGTGCATCCCGGGGTCGAGGTCGAAGAGGTGCGCAACGAGACCGGTTGGAGTCTCCGCGCGGCACCTGTGGTGGAGAGCACTGAACCACCGACGAGGGACGAGTTGGTCGTGCTGCGCGAACTGAAACGGCGGACTGAAGAGGCTCACCGCAGATGAACCGATTCGTCTACGACGCTCTCGGAGGGCGCGTCGTGTTCGGGGCCGGGACGGTGTTGGAGGTGCCGGCTGAGCTGGATGCTCTCCGGGCGCAAAGGGTGATGATCATCGCCAGTGGTTCGTCGATCCATCAGGCTGATTTCCTGTCGAATCAGCTGGGCGATCGACTGGCGGCTCGAATCGATCAGGTCAACCCGCACGTCCCGATCGAGGATGTCGAGAGGGCTCGAAATCTGGTGGTCGCCTCGGCCTCGCAAGCTGTGGTCACGATTGGAGGGGGATCGGCCATCGGGCTCGGGAAGAACATCGCCGTCAGAGCCCCGATCCAGCACCTGGCGATCCCCACGACCTACTCGGGTTCGGAGATGACCGCGATCCATGGCGTGACGGTCGATGGGGTCAAGAGGATCGGAAGGGATCACAGGGCCAAACCGCAAGTCGTCGTCTATGACCCCGACCTCAGCAGGGCGCTTCCGATGAGATTGACGGCTGGCAGCACGATGAACGCCGCGGCTCATTGCATCGAAGCCCTCTATGCCGAGCAGCGGAATCCGGTGACCTCGCTGATAGCGATGGAGGGGTTAAGGGCATTGCGATCCGGCCTGGAACGCGTGGTAGCCGATCGGATCGATCTGGTCGGTCGCACCTCACTTCTGTACGGCGCGTTTCTGGGAGGAGCGGCCCTGGGCGGTGTCGGGATGGCAATCCATCACAAGATCTGCCACGTGCTGGGCGGGACTTACGGGTTGTCGCACGGTGACGCCAACGCCGTCATCCTCCCGCACGTCGTTGCCGCCAACGCCCGGTCCGAGCCCGAGGTGATGGCAGGCATCGCCGAGGCCCTGGGGGTGGCCGATCCCGCCGGCGGACTCTACGACATGGGCGTTGGGGCGGGTGCGCCCTCGAGCCTCAGCGACCTCGGAATGTACGAGCATGATCTCGAGCGGGCCGCTGGCCTGGTTCTCGAGGACCCGGGATACAACCCGCGACCCGTCGAACATCGCTGGATCCGCCAGCTCCTCGGTGATGCCTTCCTGGGGAGAAAGCCTATGGCCGGTCCTTACCCGAGAGGGGCGTCGTGACGTGCGCGACCTGAACGAAGACAACGTGACGGAGGCGGTGCTCGGGCAGATGCGTGCCCCGGACCCCCGCCTGCAGGTCATCCTCGAGAGCATGGTTCGACATTTGCACTCGTTCGTTCGGGAGGTCGAAGTCACCGAAGACGAATGGTTCGAAGCGATTCGATTCCTTACTGCCGTCGGCCAGATCTCGGATGACCAGCGCCAGGAGTTCATCCTCCTCTCCGACGTGCTCGGGGTCAGCATCCTGGTCGATGCGATCAACCACAGGAAGCTGTCCGGAGGAACTGAAAGCACTGTCACCGGCCCCTTCTGGGTCTCCGGCGCTCCGGAGATGTCGCACGGCGCCATGATCGCCCGCGGTGAGGAAGCGGTGGCAGGAGAAATCACGGTTGTCCACGGCCGGGTCGTCGCCGATGATGGTCGTCCTATTGCCGGGGCGGTTCTCGATGTGTGGCAGGCCTCGCCCATGGGGATGTACGACGTCCAGGACGCCAATCAGCCGGAGATGAACCTGCGAGGGATCTTCCGCTCCGGCGAGAGCGGAGAGTTCTGGTTCAAGACCGTGAAGCCGGCCGCCTATCCGATCCCCGACGATGGACCGGTCGGCCGGCTGCTCAGAGCCACCGGAAGGCACTCGATGCGACCGGCCCATATCCATTTCATGGTCCGGGCGCCCGGTTTCAGGCCCCTCACGACGCACATTTTCGTGGAGGGCGACCCCTACCTCGAATCAGACGCCGTCTTCGGGGTAAAGGACTCCCTGGTAGTCGACTTTGACTGGAACTACAGCAACGACGACGCCGCTCGATTCGGCCTCGGAGGCCCTTTCATCGACGTTGCCTTCGAAATCGTGCTGGAGTCGGATCGGCCCAGCCCGGAGACCGGCGGTTGATCTCCCCGGTCCGGACCGTCAGTCCGGATCGCTTTGCAGACGCTCGCCAAACCCGCCGGGGTCCTTCTACTCTGTGCCTTCATGCAAGCGTTTGCCAGGGACGGGCGCGGTCAGAAGTGAACGGGTCCAGATGAACGGGAAGATTCTGCTGAAGGGTGGCTGCGTTCTCACGCTCGACCCGAAATCACCCAACCTGCGCCAGGGGGACGTTCTCATCGAGGATGGACGGATCGCCGAGATCGGAGAGGGTCTCAGGCTTCGCGACGCCGAGACGGTCGACGCCACCAACACGGTCGTCATGCCCGGTTTCGTCGACACCCACCGCCATGCCTGGGAGTCCCTCTTCCGAAACTTCGGTGAAGGTGGTCCGAGCGCAGAAGCCACCGTGTCGCCGGAGGCCTACGGGAGCCACTACACCCCCGAGGACGTCTACGCCTCGACTCTGATTGGACTGTTGGGGGCAGCCGAAGCGGGGATCACATCCGTTGTCGACTGGTCCGACATACAACTCGAGCCCACCTATTTCGATGCGGCTCTCGAGGCCCACGCCGACGCCGGACTGCGCACGGTGCTGGTCCACTCGGTTCCGGCCTGGGCGGAAAACCAGGAGGCGGCCGGTTCCGCCCTCGGACGACTGGTCGCCGGCCGCACCAATCCGGAAGTGGCGATGACGACCATCGCTTACGGAGCGGTCGATCCGGGCCCCTCGGATCGCCAACAATTCGATGTCGAAGGGTTTCAGGGCGACTGGAAGTCAGCGCGGGAGTCTGGTGTGCGCATCCATGCCCATGCCGGGACAGACTCGTCCAGCGGGGGAGTCGTCGCCGAGATGGCCGCAAAGGGTCTGCTTGGTGAAGATGTCACACTCGTTCACTGCACCAACCTCAACGACGACGATCTCGATGCGGTTTCGTCTACGGGCACGCGGGTAGCGCTGGCGCCATCCAGCGAGATGGCGGGCGGGCGGGGGTCGCTCACGATTCAACGTTTGATCGACCGCGGTATCCGGCCCGGCCTGGCGGTGGACACCGAGCGGGTGGCGCCGGGTGACATGTTCGCCCAGATGAGGGCAGCGATCTCGATGCAACATGCCACGTTCTTCGACCTCAAACTGGCCGGCAAGGCCGGCCTTCCTCAGCTCTTGAGTACCCGCGAGGTGATCCGCTACGCGACCATCGACGGCGCCCGGGTGGCGGGCCTGGGCGGGGTGACGGGATCGCTCGTGCCGGGCAAGCGGGCCGACCTCGTCGTGCTCCGCACCGACCGTCCCAACATCTTCCCGATCAACGATCCGATCGGAGCCGTCGTCTGGGGAATGGATACCTCGAATGTCGACTGGGTCATCGCCGATGGTCGGATCCTGATGCGCAATGGGGTGCTCGAAGCGGACGTCGAACGTGCCCGCAATTTGGCGAGGGCCGCCCAGCAGCGGGTGGGCGCCGCCTCCGGGGTTCTGGTCGGCACCGGCCAGAGGGGGCCGGCATGACCCTCAGCCGCGGGGCCCCTTCGGCGGCGTTGACCTCGTTCGTGGTGGCCTCGCGTTACTTGCCTGTCTATCTCGCCCTGATCCTCCTGGTGGTCGTCGCCTCGATTTGGGCCCCGGACGCCTTGGGGGGAGTGGCGCTAGGTGCGATTGCCCCGTTCGGGGCCCTGCTCGGGTTGACGGCCCTGGGTCAGATGCTGGTGATCATGAACGGTGGGATCGACCTCAGCGTCCCGGGAACGCTGACCCTGGCGGCGATCATCATGGTTGGCGTTGGCGACCAGACGGACAGCCGCATCGGAGTTGCGTTCATGACGGCCATCGGCGCCGCAGTTGTCATCGGCCTGGTGAATGGGATTCTCATCGGCGGCCTCAAGCTCAACGCCCTCATCGTCACCCTGGCGGTCGGCCAGGTTGCCAACGGTGTGGTGAATCGTTACGGAAGGTCATTTCCGGTCCAAAGCCCGGTGCCGACCGGTCTGTCCGACTGGACCAGCAACCGCATTCTCGGCGTCAGCCCGATTCTCTGGGTGGGGGTGGCTTTCACGATCCTGCTCGTAATCGCCCTCAGGTACACCGCGGTCGGTCGCAGGTTTCAGGTGGTGGGAGCCAACCCGGTGGCCTCTCGGGTTGTCGGGGTCCGCGTGAATCTTTATCAGGTCTCGGCCTATGTGGCGGCGGCGGTTCTCTATGCCATCGCCGGAGTGGCACTGGCCGGCCTCTTGCGCAATCCGGGGGTCAACGTCGGTACTCCGTATCTCCTCGGACCGATTGCCGCCGTCGTTATCGGGGGCGCCTCGTTGACCGGGGGCCTGGCCAGCCCCGTGTCCACATTTGCCGCCGCCTTTTTCCTCACGGGTCTCAACCAGATGATGCGAGTGATGGGGCTGCCCACGGCGCTCCAGTTCGTGGTCTTCGGTCTGGTCATCATCGGGGGCATGCTGGTTTCGGGCGATCGGATCATCAAAGGCGTGGAGCAATTGCTCCGCGAAAGGAAACGTTCGAGGCGCCCAACGACGGGATATGACAACACCTCAAACGATGCAACAGCTTGAGAAAGGGGACGCGTATCAAACGAGTCTCACCACCAAGAGATAACAACCGCGCTAACAGCTACCAGAGGAGGAACATGAAGAGAATCAACAAGGTCGGCGTTCTCGCCGTGCTGGCTCTGATCGTGGCCGCTTGCAGCGGTACGGCCGCGACCACGACGACGGCCACTGCCACGACCGCCGCCGAGACGACGACCACTGCCGCACCAACCGAAACCACCGCCGGTGAAACCACCACGACCGCGGCTGCCGGGGCCTTGTCCGAATTTGGAGAAAGCACCGATGCCGATCCCGCTTTGGTGGAAAAGGCCCTCGGGCCCGTCGAACCGTCGGATGAGGCGAGTTGGAACATCATCCTGGCATCGATCGCCCGCGCCAATCAGGACCTGGACCAGGCCACGATCGACAAGGCGATGGAATGCTGGAGTAACCAGGAGTGCGACACCGGAACCGGTGGCGAGATCGTGATGGGCTTCGCCGACGGCGGCGGCGACACGGTGAACGTGTGGCGCGGAGTGAGCCATATGGAGGCGATCCTCCAGGCTCTCACCTACCCCGAGATCGGCGCCATCGTCTCCACCGCGGCCAACTTCAACGCTGACCCCGCGGTCCACGCCAATGACATCAGGTTCCTCATCCAGAGGGGTGTCGACTTCATCGTCGGCTATCCCGACATGGGTGTGGCAATCGCCGATGCCATCCTCGAAGCCAACGCGGCTGGAATCCCGTACATCCCCTTCTCGGCCGGATGGGTGGGCCTCCCCGATCAGGAAGGTGCCCTCATTCCGGGTCAGGATTACCTGACAGTGGTCGGTGAGGAGCTCTGCGCTCTCGGCGAGAGCTTCGCCCAGATCCTCAATGACGGGGTCGGGACCGGAACTGTCGGAATGCTCGGCGGTTCACCCGGCAACGCTCTGACCCTTGGTTGGCAACGGTGCGTGGTCCCGGCGTTGGCCGACGGCATCGACCTGGTCAATCCGCCGCCGGATGAGAACACCACCACCGGCGACACCTACTGGGTGAACAACTTCGCCCTGGAAACCGTTCGAGCGCTGTTGACTACCAACCCCGAAATCGGCGGATGGACGTACGAGTACTCCGACGGGCTCTTCAGCGCCCTGCAGGCGTACGACGAACTGAACATCCCGGTTCAGAACCTCACCGTGGCAATACGCACCGACGAGCAGACCCTGTTCTGCGACTGGGTGGACCGCAACGAACCGACCTACAACATCTGGTACTCGGCGGGCGGCAATTTCCAGTCACGGATCGGAGTCACGGCGGCGATGCTGTCGATCAACGGTGCTGACATCCCGGCCGAGATCGTCGTGCCGCACGTGATGCGTCAGGTCACGGCGGCTGACTGCAACCCCGACCGGGTCAACCCGTTCGTGTCGGGGACGTCTCTGGTGCCGGACCCGGTGCTGGAGGTCATGTTTGCCGGCTGATGACCGCTAGCAATCCGACGGGAGGGTCCCCATCCGACCTGGTCCTCGAACTGAAAGGCGTGTCGCGGCAGTTCGGGGCGGTCCGGGCGCTGACCGATGTCAGCTTCGACTGCCGCGCCGGTGAGGTTCACGCCCTCGTGGGCGAGAACGGTTCGGGGAAGTCGACCCTCCTGGGGGTTGCATCAGGGTTTGTCGACCCCGATCTGGGCACTGTCCGGATCGGGGGCAAACCCTTGCGACGAGATTCGCCGGCGCTCGCCCGCAAGCTTGGTCTGGCAATGGCCTACCAGGACACCTCATTGATCCTGGCCCAGCCGGTGAAGAACAACCTGTTCCTGGCGGCGTCACCCGACCAGCGCCCGGCCTTTTGGCGACGGAAGAAATGGGCGCGCAAGCTGCTGGCAGATGTCGATCTCGACCTCGAACTCTTTCCCGACGCCAACGCCGGGTTCCTCACACTGGCCGATCGCCAGCTTTTCGAAGTCGCCAAGGCCCTCGTCTCCAATCCGAAGGTGCTGCTGCTCGACGAGCCCACCACCGCCCTGGGTCCCGACGAGGTGGAAGCTCTTCACCAGGCGGTGGCAGCCTGCCGGCGGCGGGGGATTGGTGTGGTCTACGTCAGCCATCGACTTCCGGAAGTCCTCGAGATTGCCGACCGGATCACGGTCCTCCGCGACGGGCGGATTCGAGGGACCTTCGATGCGAGGTCGACCACGGAGGCCGAGCTCGTCGAACTCATCGTCGGCCGTCCGTTCGACGCGGCCTTCCCGAACCGTTCGCCGGTGCCGAGCGAAGCCCCTGAAGTGCTGGTGATCACCGGATTGCAGGGGCAGTCGTTCGGTCCGGTGAGCTTCACCCTGCAAAGTGGCGAGGTGGTGGGAATCGCCGGGGCCGAAGGCAACGGCCAGCCTCAGCTTTTCGACACTCTCGCCGGCCGGACTCCCCCCCGCGCGGGCAAGGTCGTGTGTGACGGCAAAGAACTCACGCTGATCTCGACCCACGAAGCGGTCCGGTCGGGGATCATGTTGCTGCCCGGCGATCGCAAGCATGAGGCGTTGATGCCGGTGCTAGGGGTTCGGGCCAACGCGACCGTTCAGTCGCTGCGGCGTTTCACCCGCTTCGGTTTTCTCCGCAAACGAGCCGAACGCCGCGCCGTCAAGGAACTGGTCGAACGTCTCGAGGTCCGCACGCCTTCGTTGGAACAGCCGGTCGAGTTCCTATCCGGTGGCAACCAGCAAAAGGTCTCG
>DATEEG010000315.1:0-3815 GCA_035281305.1 Acidimicrobiia bacterium
CGTGCCGTCGCGGGAGCGGCCATGTTTGCGTCGGCCATCATTCTCAGCGCGTACGTCATCGGTCGGGTCACCGACAATCTCATCATCCCGGTCCTCGATGACGGTGAATCCGTCGACGGCCGGTTGCTGCCTGCGCTCGCCGCGGTGCTCGGGGTGGCGGTGTGGAAGGCAACCGGAATCGTGATGCGCCGCTTCGGCGCCTCATGGCTTCAGCAGAACACCCAGGCCGACATCCGTCTCCGTCTGATAAGGCACCAGCTCGACCTGAAACTCGGTTGGATCTCGCGCCGATCAACGGGCGACCTCCTGGCGGTCACCGACTCCGACGCGAGCCAGGCGATTTGGATTCTCGGGCCGCTGCCGTACGGAACCGGGGTGTCGCTGCTCCTGGCGGGAACCGTCGTCCTGATCTTCTCGCTCGATCCCTGGCTGGGGCTCCTGACCCTCGTCTCGGTCATCGCCATCGTGGCCCTCGAGATCAAAGGGAGTTGGACCGCCTTCTCACAATTCGAGCTCATTCAGAAGTTGCGGAGCGAAGTGAGTGACGTGGCTCACGAGAGCTTCGATGGCGCTCTCACCGTCAAATCGTTGGGTCGAGAGGATTTCGAGACTGCTCGTTTCGCCGAGCGCGCTACGACCCTTCGCAACGAACTGGTATCGGTCGGGCGACTCTTCACGTTCTACCGGGTGATCGCTGACTCGATTCCCCAGGTGGCCATGGTCTTTCTTCTGGTGGCGGGGGCATTCCGCATCCGCTCGGGGGCTCTGAGCCCGGGCGATATGGTCAGTGTCGCGTACTTGTTTTCGCTCTCGGCGGTTCCGGTTCGCCTGGTCGGATACGTGATCTGGGAGATGGCTTCGAGCCTGGCTGGCTGGGAGCGGGTGGAAGATGTCCTCCAGGCCGACGATCGAGTCGACTACGGCGATCTGCGGGCGACCCTCGACCGGGACGGAGCCGAAGTAAACAGCGTCGAGATCGCCTTCTCCTATGGAGGCGACGTGCCGGTTCTCAAAGACGTGCAGATCGAGGCGGATCCGGGTGCGACGGTTGCGATCGTCGGTGCCACCGGGTCAGGCAAAACCACGCTCATGATGCTGCTCGCCCGCCTCTGGGATCCTGCCACCGGCCACATCAGCCTCGACGGCCGGGACTTGAGGAACTTCGCCCGGTCCGAGCTCTCCGGCGAGATCGCCTACGTCCCCCAACACGCCTTCCTCTTCGACGACACCGTCGCCGGAAACATCACCCTTGGGCAAGAACTTGCGCGATCCGAGGTTGAGGAGGCGGCCATGCTGGCCGGCGCTCACGAATTCATCGTCAAGCTCCCGCAGGGCTACGACTCCCGGATCGGAGAGCGGGGCACGACCCTGTCCGGCGGGCAACAGCAACGAATCGCCCTGGCCCGGGCGTTGGTGAGACGGCCCCGGCTGCTCCTGCTCGACGACGCCACGTCGGCCCTCGACCCGTCGGTCGAAGCCGGGATCCTGCGACGGCTGACGACGGCCGAGATGCCCTCGACGGTGGTTCTGGTCGCCTATCGAAGGGCCTCGATCGTTCTCGCCGACCAGGTCGTCTTCATCGAGCACGGTCGAGTGATAGCCCAGGGGACCCACGAGGAGCTTCTGAGCTCGACTCCCGGGTATGCCCGGCTTCTGCGGGCGTATGAGGAAGACGCACTGCGGAGGAGCGCATGACCGTCGAGGAGAAAGGCGTCGATCTCGACATCGAGGCTGTCCCGATCTCCACTCGCAACGCGTTGAGCCGGGCGTTCCGGGAGGCGCCCACGCTGCGTCGCGGGCTCGGGGTGACGATTCTCCTTTCGATTCTCGGCACGGCCGGCCAGCTCGTGGTTCCTTTGCTCGTCCAACAGATCATCGACAACGACTTGCTGATCGACGAGGGCCCCAATCTCACGGCGGTCGTTGTCAAGGGGGGTCTCGGTCTCGTCGTCCTCGGTCTGGCCGGACTGGTGACGAGGACCGGCCTCGTACGGCTGGCCACCTCGACCGCTGGCGGGCTCAAAGAACTGCGAGTCAAGCTGTTCGAGCACCTTCATCGCCTCTCGATCCTGCACGTTCAGGCCGAGCGGCGCGGGGCGCTGGTGTCGAGGGTGACCAATGACATCACGACGATCCAGGACTTCATGGAGTTCGGCGGCGTCGGCATGCTGATCGGCGGAGCCCAGATCGTCCTCGCGCTCGCGGTCATGTTCTTCTACCAGTGGCGGTTGGCGCTTTTGGTCACTCTCGGGATCGTGACCTATGTCGGGCTCTTGCTGCTGTTTCAGCGAATCCTCCAGAAAGCTCACGATCGGGTTCGGGAGAAAGTGGCGGACTCGCTCTCGGTGATGGGCGAGACCATTACGGGTCTGTCGGTCATCCGGGCTCACGGGGTGGAAGAGACGGCCATCGCCCGGGTCGAAGGCGCGCTAACCGCGCAGGTAAAAGCGGAGCACCGCGCCAACCGCTTGTCGGCGCTGCTGTTCTCCTCGGCCGAACTGTTCGCGGCCGGCATCACTGCCACCGTGATTGCGGTCGGCGTCCTGCTCGGGGCGTCGAGTGGAACGACCGCGGGGACCCTCCTTGCCTTCCTGTTCCTGGTGAATCTGATGATCGAGCCGATTCAGACCCTGGTCGAAACCGTCGATCAAGCTCAGCGGGCCGCCGCGGGGGTACGCAGGGTCTTGCGGGTCCTCGATGCACCCATCGACATTCCCGACCCTGCCGATGGGGTCGACCTCCCCCCCGGACCGCTCGGTGTGGTCCTGAGAGGACTGTCGTTTCGCTATCCCTCCGGGCCGGAGATCCTCCGAGCGGTCGATGTCGAGATCCCGGTCGGCAGGCGGGTGGCGGTGGTGGGCGAAACCGGGTCCGGCAAGACGACCTTCGCCAAGCTGGTCACCAGACTTCTGGACCCGGCCGAGGGTGTCGTCGAAATCGGAGGCATCCCGATCGACCGGGTGGCCTTCAGCTCGTTGCGCTCGCGAGTGGCCTTCGTACCCCAGGAAGGGTTTCTCTTCAACGCCACCATCGCCGACAACGTTCGATACGGTCGTCCGGCCGCTTCGTCGCGTGAGATTCAAACCGCATTCATCGAGTTGGGCCTGGACACTTGGCTCGACCGTCTGCCCGACGGCCTCGAAACCAAGGTCGGTGAACGGGGCGCCAACCTCTCGGCCGGCGAGCGACAGCTGGTGGCGATGGTGAGAGCCTGGATCGCGGGACCCGATCTCCTGGTGCTGGATGAGGCAACTTCGGCGGTCGATCCGGCCCTGGAGGTGTCGCTGCGGCGGGCCATCGAACGCTTGACGGCGGGTCGGACCTCGATCACGATCGCCCACCGGCTTTCGACCGCCGAGGCCGCTGATGAGATCCTGGTGTTCGACCACGGTGGTCTAGTCGAACGAGGGGGCCATTCCGAGCTCGTGGCGGCCGGAGGCGTCTACTCCAAGTTGTACGCCGATTGGAACAAGGCCACGCGGCCCGTAGCCAGTTAGCTTCCGTATCCTTTCGTTCATGGCAAGCATTCCTCAGTCAGTGCGCGATCTTTTGGCGACGGGGCCGCTGGGCCACCTGGCGACGATCGACCCCGACGGAAAGCCGCACATCACCTTGACCTGGGCCGGGTTCGAAGGGGATGAACTCGTCTTCGCCACCTTTCCCGATCAACACAAGATCGAAAACATGCGACGCGACCCGCGGGTCACGGTTTCGTTTCAAGCCCGGGAGAACACGGGCCAGGGCCTCCATCCATATGCGGTCGTGAGCGGCCGGGCCCGTCTCACCGAGGGGGGCGCCCTCGAGGTGATGGATCG
>DATEEG010000316.1:0-9659 GCA_035281305.1 Acidimicrobiia bacterium
TCTCGATCCACACCAGCTTGACCCCGTCAAGGTCGTGATCCTCGATTCGCAGCGTCGGGACGGCCTCGACCTGGACTCCGAAAGGGGCCAGATAGCGCTCGGCGAAAATGCGAGTCGTGTAATAGGCGTCCGAAGGGATCAGAACCCTGTCTCCTGGCCCCAGCATCGTGTAGAGGACCGAGGCGGTGGCAGCCATTCCGGACGGGAAGGCGACGCTGGGCGCCCCCTCGAGGACTTCAAGGGCGTGTTCGAGCGCCGACCAGGTCGGGTTTGACCACCGCCCGTACTGGTGTTCCGCTTCGATCCCATCGGGAAGGGCGAAGACCGACGCCAGGGTTATCGGTGGGCTGAACGGAGCTCCCGGAGTCCGTTCCTTCGTGTGGCGATGAAGGAATTCCGAGAAGCTTGAGGTCGAGCCTGGTGCCATCCAGGGGACTCTAAGGAACGCGATCCGCGATCCGCCAGAACCCCGTCTCTGGCGGATCGCGGATAGCGGATCGCGGATCGCGGAATCGACTCATACCCCTAACGTGAATCCCGTGACCAGCCCCGCGCCCGGGTTTTCCGGTCTGCAACCGTTGACGATCGGCATCGCCGGGGGCTCGGGATCCGGTAAGACGACGATCGCCGAAGCGGTGCTCGGGGCTCTCCCCGGGGTAGTGCTGGTCCAGCACGACTCCTATTACCGCCATCGCCCCCAGCTGAGTTTCGAGGAGCGGTCCCGAGTCAACTACGACCATCCCGATTCGCTGGAGACCGAACTGCTGATCGAACACCTGGGGATGCTGTCGGGGGGCGCTGGCATCGACCGGCCAACCTATGACTTCACCCGCCACCTCAGAGCGGATGCGACTGATCGGGTCGAACCCGCCCCGGTGATCATCGTCGAAGGGATCCTGGTGTTGGCCGATCGAGACCTTCGCGCCCATCTCGACCTCAAGATCTATGTCGACACCGACCCTGATGTGCGCCTCGCCCGGCGGTTGGGTCGTGACATCGAGGAGAGAGGTCGCACCACCCAGTCGGTTCTCGAGCAGTACTTCGCTTTCGTCCGCCCGATGCACCTCGAATTCGTCGAACCATCCAAGCGCTACGCCGACCTCATCATTCCCGAGGGCTACAACCCCGCGGCGGTGGCAACTGTGATCGACATGATCAGGGCATATCTGGTCGGAAGGCACCCATCCATATACTCGCCTGCGCCATGATCACTGCGTCGACTGATGAGTAGACCGAGCGTTGCCATTATCGGGATCGGCGCCATGGGCCGGGCGCTGGCCAGCGGCATGCTGGCAGCGGGGTGGGCGCCGGACCAGCTTTCCCTCGCCATCAGGCGACCCGAACAGGTCGAAGCGTTGCGAGCCGAGACCGGGGTGGACGTGAGCCTCGACCCACGGCAGACGTCGGCCGGTCGGGACGTGATCGTCGTGGCGGTCAAGCCCCGGGACGTTTCCGTCCTCCTCGACACCATGGTCGACGCAATCACAGTCGGGCAGGTAGTGCTTTCGATCGCGGCGGGAGTTCCCACCTCCACCTACGAGAAGGTGCTGGGGGAGGTGCCCGTCGTGCGGGCGATGCCCAACACCCCCGCCCTCGTGGGCGAAGGCGTGACCGGCATCGCGGCTGGTCGCTTCGCCGTCGAGGCCGATGTGGCCAAGACCCGACTCGTGCTCGAGTCGGTGGGATCGGTGCGGGCCATGGACGAGAGCCTCCTCGATGCGGTCACCGCCGTATCCGGTACCGGTCCCGCCTATGTCTTTCTCCTGGCCGAAGCACTGACCGAAGCCGCCGTTCGAGAGGGCTTGCCCCGCGATGTCGCCGAGTCATTCGTTCATCAAACGATCCGGGGCGCGGGTCATCTACTCACCGAAACCGGACAGGGGCCCTCCGAGCTGCGCTCGCAAGTGACATCTCCGGGCGGCACCACAGCGGCCGCGATGCACATTCTCGAAGAGCGAGGTTTTCGGGCCGTCGTCGAGGATGCAGTCAGGGCGGCAGCACAGCGGGCGAGGGAACTCGGGGCCGGGTGAGCGTTTTCTCCCGGCTGGTGGTTGCCGTTGCCGAATCAGCCCCGGTTCGATCAACGTTCACAAACACCAGGGCCGGCAAGGCGCTGGTGCGCCGTTTCGTAGCGGGTGACACCCTGGCCGAGGCGATCGAGGCGGCGAAGAAGCTCAACCGCCAAGGGATGAAGGTTTCTCTCGACCTTCTTGGGGAGGAAGTGAATTCCGCCGTGGAGGTGGAAGCGGCCCTGGCTGGTTACGTTGCTTGCCTCGACCAGATGGCAGGCAATTCCGTCGACGGGAACGTCTCGATCAAGCTGACCCAGCTCGGCCTCGCTTTCGATGCGGGGCTGGCCCGGGCAACCCTCGAGCGGTTGGCCGAATCGGCGGCAGGCCTCGGTCTCACGGTCACGATCGACATGGAGGATTCCGCATATACCGAAGACACGGTCGAGATCTACGCCGACGCCCAGCGGCGATACGGCAACCTCGGACTTGCGCTGCAGGCGTACCTCTACCGGACTTCGGATGATCTGTTGCGATTGATGCCGCTGGGGGGCCACCTCAGACTTTGCAAAGGTGCTTACGTGGAGCCGGAAGCGGTGGCGCTGCAGTCTCCCGCTGAGATCGACGCCGCTTTTGCCCGGCTTCTGATCGTGTTGATGGGATTCGAAGAGGTAACGCCGGCGGTGGCCACTCACGACCCCCAATTGATCGAGTTGGCCCGCCAGCTGGACCACCAGCGTCGTCAGCCGTTCGAGTTCCAGATGCTTTACGGGGTCCGCCCCCAAGCCCAGATGGAGCTGGCCGCAGCCGGATATCCGATCCGGATCTACGTTCCTTACGGATCGAGGTGGTACCCGTATCTGGTTCGACGACTGGCAGAGCGACCCGCCAACCTCGCCTTCTTCCTTCGGGCCCTCGTCAGCCGATAGTGCGTCGGCGGCCCGGGTGATAATCCAGTCGACCGTCTAACTTTCTCATATGCCTGTCGACTTCACTCTTCCCGATCAAGACGGAGTTCCTGTTTCCGCCGCCGAATTTCGGGGCAAGAACCTCATCATGTTCTTCTACCCGGCAGCGATGACGACTGGCTGCACGACGGAGGCATGCGACTTTCGAGACAACTACGCATCTCTCCAGAAGGCCGGTTACGAGTTGGTCGGTGTCAGTCCCGACCCTCCGGCCCGCAACGCCGCTTTCAAGGAAAAAGAAGGGTTGCCGTTCCGGCTTCTGTCCGACGAGGACCACGCTCTCGCCGAGGAATTGGGTGCGTGGGGCAAGAAGATGTTGTATGGCAAGGAGTCCATTGGCCTGATCCGGTCGACTTTCGTGGTAGGACCGGACGGTGAACTGGCCCGCGAGTACCGGGGCGTGAAAGCCACGGGCCACGTCGCCCGTCTCACCCAGGATCTCGGGGTCTGATGCGCCGGGCGGCTGCGGCCCTGGCCTGGGCAGTCGCGGCCTGGTGCACTTTTGCGATTCCGGCGATCGGGCAGTCGCCAGAAGGAAACGCAGTCGACGGGATCGCCGACGACCTCGGGTTTCGGCACTACTTCATAGGCGAGGGCGCCCCGGTCTCGGTCAATGAGATCGAGGCGCTGGTCGGTGCTCACCCCGATGTCTACTTCGTGGCCCTGGCAGAGACGGTCGACACCGGCGCCGACCAGCTGGCCGCGGACTTGCTCGAGTTGGTCGGTACCGGAACCGTGGTGGTCCTTTCCCCTGACGAGGTGGGCGCCGTGAGTTCCCAGTTCGACGATGCGTCTCTGAGCTCTGCGCTGGATGTGATGGTCGATCAGGAAGACTCGTACGCGGTCGAGTTCGACCAATTCGCGGGAGCCCTGCCCGGAGGGGCGCCTTCCCCTCTGGAGCAAGGTGGGTTCCCCTGGTTGGCGATCGTCATCGTCGGCGTTGTGGGTTTCATCGGTTTCACCCTGGTTCGCAGCGGCCGCCGGCAGAAGGCGGCTCAGGCCTCTCGGCTGGAGGAAGCCCGCACTGAGATCCGACAACAAATGGATGTGATTGCCGATCAGATCGTCAAACTGGCCGACGACCCCCGGACCGAAAAGAGTCCGGAGGCGCTGGGCCACTACCGCGCCGCCTCGGAGACCTTCTCGCAAGCGGAAGGTCGACTGGCGGCGGCCGCGACACTGGCTGCGCTGGAAGATTTGTCGGATGACCTCGATCGGGCTCGCTGGGACCTGGAAGCAACGACCGCCCTGATGGAAGGCCGGAGTCCACCGCCGGCGCCGATCGACCAGAAACCCGAGCACTGCTTTTTCGACCCGACCCACGGAGCCGGGGTCGAGGAGGCCGAGCTGAAAACCTCCGCCGGGGTTCGCACCGTGATGGTCTGTCGGGCTGATGCCGAGAAGCTGCGACGAGGCGAGGCCCCCGTTCCGCGCGACCTCCCGATGGGCCCCCAGCGCGTCCCGGCGCCGCAGGCCCCCCGGTCGACGGGGGGTTCGGGGCTCGACTGGCTCGATGTGTTCTCAGTGATCGTGGGGGGAATGGGCCGGGGCGTCGACTACAACTGGCCTCGTCAATCCAATCGCCGCTCTTCGGGCGGTCTCGGCATTCCCTTCCCCGGCAGGTCACGGTCCTCGTCGGGTGGCTCGCCTTCGAGGCCCTCTGGCGGGAGCGGCTCGCGCCCGAAGGGCCGCGCCCGCCGTACTCGCTAGTCAAGTTGTGGCGCCTGGCGTCTGGCGTCTCCCACCACTCTCCGCTCACGTTTATCCTCGGTCACCTACCGATTGAGGAGAAGCCATGCTTCGGCGCATCTGGAATTACCTGAGGACTCTCTTTGGCATGGCTGCAGAGCGAGCCATGGACCCTGCCGTTGAAATCGAACAAGCCATCAACGAGGCCCGCCGTCGTGATCAGGAGCTTCGCAACCAGGCGGCCAAGGTCATCGCCCATCGGACCCAGATCGAAGCCAAGATCGAGGGCGCGGCCAAGGATGTGGGTGAGGCTCGTGAGACCGCCAAGCAGGCACTCCTGCGGGCGGAGACGGCCAAAAACGCCGGGGACGTGGCCGGTCAGACGAAATGGACCAACGCTGCCCAGTCGGTCGCCCTCAAGCTGCAGGCCGCCGAATCCAATCTGAACAGCTTGCGCGAGCAGTACGAGATCGCAATCACTCAGGCCGATCAGGCCAAGAGCACCGTCACCCAGAACGCAATGCGGCTCCAGGAACTGGCCGCCAAGCGGATGCAACTGGTCGGCCAACTCGAACAGGCCCGCATGCAGGAGGCGGTCAACCGGGCCGTCGAGTCGATTTCGGTCTCGATGGAAGCCAACGCACCATCCCTCGAGAAGGTCGAAGAGAAGATTCAAATCAGACTGTCGGAAGCCAAAGCACGCGGCGAATTGCGCGAAGCGACCCCGGAAGGTGCCGAGTCCGAACTGCGAGAGGCGGTGTCGATGGCCCAGGCCGACGCCCGGCTGGAGGAGCTCAAGAAGGAACTCGGGCTTGCCTGACAAGCGTGGTTCGTGGTGCGTGATGCGTGGTGAGTTCTAGACCGGATGCAATCCACTCAGACCGCACCCGCTGACGAGGAGGTGTCGACCAGCCCCCGGCGCCGACCGCTGCTCATCATTCTCGGAGTCCTGGCGGCGCTTGCCACCCTTCTCCTCGGCTTTCTCGGCACGCTGCCCGAGCATCACGAACCGGAGGTGGGACGGGCGGTATTTGGCAACGTTCCCGGATGGCTACAAGCGGTCTTCTATGTAACGACTGCCGGGTTCATAGCGCTGGCCGCAGTTCTCTTCGCGCAAAGGTCACAGATTTGGGTGAAGGGCGCTCGCGACGATCGGACCGGCCTTTGGAGCGAGCGACTCGCCCAATTGAGCCGGGGCCTTCGGATGAAAACCCTCCTGAGGGACCGCCAGGCCGGTCTCATGCATTCGATGGTCTACTTCGGATTCCTGGTCCTCTTCGCGGGGACCGTGACTCTCGAGATCGATCACATCCTCCCCAACCAGTTGAAATTTCTCGAGGGTGACTTCTATCTCGCCTACTCGGCGATTCTCGACCTGGCGGCGCTCGTCTACCTAGGCGGGTTGGCCTGGGCGTTCTCGAGGCGATACCTGCAAAGGCCCTGGCGACTGCGCTCCAAGACCAGGCCGGAAGACGGCGTCATCCTGCTCCTCCTGACGCTGATTGGAGTCACAGGCCTGACGACCGAAGCCGCCCGCATCGCGCTGGTCGGCCGACCCGGGTTCGAGGTCTGGTCTTTTGTGGGTTATCCCCTTTCCTCGCTGGTCCCGGAGGGCGCCGCCGGGACGGTCCATCTGGCTTCCTGGCTGGTGCACTTCGCCGCCTTCCTCGCGTTCTTGGTAGTCCTTCCCACCACCAAGCTCAGGCACATGGTCACTTCGCCCGCCAACATGTTCTTGTCGCCGCGGACCCGGCCGAAGGGGGCGATGCGGCAGATGCCCAATCTCGCCGAGGTCGAGGACATCGAGACGATCGGCGCCTCGGTCGTGGCCGACTTCACCTGGAAGCAACTGTTCGACAGTGAGGCATGCACGATCTGTGGCCGCTGCACGTCCGTGTGCCCGGCCAACATCACGGGCAAGCCACTCGATCCGCGCGAGATCGTTCTCAAGGTCGGCGAAGTGGCCGCGATCGATGCCGGCCTCTCTCCACCGGTCAGCCTCGCTGCCGGGATCGTCATCGACGGCGATTCGGTCCTGCAGCGGATCCGTCCCGAGGAGGTGTGGTCGTGCACGACCTGTCGTGCGTGCGATGACATCTGCCCGGTCAACATCGAGATTCTCGACCGCATCCTGGACATCCGCCGGTACCTGACGATGATGGAGTCGAGCTTCCCCGCCGAACTCTCCAAGGCCTTCGTAGCGATGGAGAACCAGGGCAATCCTTGGGGACTTAGCCGGGAACGGCGGGCTTCTTGGACAGACCAGTTGGAGTTCGAAGTTCCGGTGTTCGGTGAAACCACCCAGCATGCGGAGTATCTGTGGTTCGTGGGTTGTGCAGGGTCCTACGACGACCGCAATACCGCAGTCTCCCAATCGCTCGCCCGGTTGCTGCATCAGGCCGGGATCGACTTCGCGATCCTGGGTGCCCGCGAGTCGTGCAATGGCGATCCGGCCCGGCGCTCAGGCAACGAGTACCTGTGGCAGCAACTCGCTCTCTCCAACATCGAGACTCTCGACGAGCTCGGAGTCAAGAAGATCATCACTCAGTGCCCGCATTGCTTCAACACCCTTTCCAACGAGTATCCGCAACTGGGTGGACACTATGAAGTTGTTCACCATTCCCAACTCCTGGCCGAACTGTTGCGGAAAGGCTCCGTGACGGCGGCGGCCGGCGGTGCCAGGCGCAAGGTCACCTACCACGATCCTTGTTACCTCGGCCGCCACAACGACATCTACCTGGCGCCGCGCGAAGTCGCCGCAGCGGCCGACGGCGTCGAACTAGTCGAGATGCGCCGGCACGGAACCCGCGGGCTCTGCTGCGGGGCGGGCGGGGCGCGATTCTGGATGGAAGAGCACACCGGCAAGAAGATCAACATCGAACGGGCGGAAGAGGCGCTGGAGACCGGTGCTTCCGAGATCGCCGTTTCCTGCCCGTATTGCTACGTGATGATTGACGACGGAATCAAGGAACTGGGCCGGGGCGACGACGTCAAGGTGAGGGATCTGGCGCAGATGCTCGCTCCTCCCGAAGGTTGAACCCAGTCGACAATGGCCACTGACAGTGGCTAGTACTTTCGGCCCTTTCAGCATTACCAAGGGTTGTGGTCGACTGTCGATCACTTATAGTGGTCGTTGGGCAAAGTTAGTGGAGGCACACCAATGGCAACAGTTCATCCCTGCCGTAAAGATCGGCACAACTACCAAGACATCGCGGGCGCAGTCGCCGGCCTGGGACGACGCAGTTGCGCCATTTGTGGTGCCGTCCAGATCGACCTGCGGCCTCACGTCGAAAGGTCCGGCGAGGTCATGTCGGTGTTCTCGGCCCGAAGGCCAACGCTGTTCACCCTCAGGTCGGAGGCAGTGCCGGAGGACTCTGTCACCGTCTCGGCCGGATTCGGTGCGAGTCGGCGCCGGCGGCGGGGGTAAGTCCTGATGCCCGGTCCCGTTTAGGAGTCCGGGCGGTCGTAACCTTTTTCGATGCAATCGAAAGCCAGACCGGCACCTATCGCGTTCGGCCTGGTCGCGCTCGTTCTGTCAGGGGTCGCCTGCAACCTGACCCCTGAAGCACCCGTCATCACGACGAGCGCTCCCACGACGACAACGGTTCCCTTGACGTCCCAAGAGTCTGTCGATGTGTTCCGATCGTGCCTGATCGATCGTGGCTTCAGCGTGCCGGACCTTCTTCTCGACGGCGCCGGTCGCCCCGACCTCTCGACGCTGGCGAACCTGGTTGACGCTGGTTCGCCCGAGTGGCAAGAAGCCCTTGCCTCGTGCGCGGCAGTGCTCGTCGGCAGCGGTGCTCTCGACCTTGGCGGGGTCCCGGAATTGGCCGAGGCAATCGCGGCGGACCTGCTGGCGTTCTCCATCTGCATGCGATCGCAGGGAGTCGATGGTTTTCCCGACCCCGCTCCCGGCTTCGACGGCACCGGGCCACCCTTCCCCCTCGAGTCGATTCCCGCCGACGATCCCCAACTCGGAGCGGCCGCCGAGGCTTGCGCTCAGGCGGTTGGGGAGGTCCCGGCGTAAGGCGGATTCCGTGGGTGGGGCGGTTCGTCTGATCTCGAAGTGGCGCCCGGCCCTGGTTAACTGATTCCTGATGCGGATCGGTTATCAAGGCGAAGCCCTGTCTTACTCCGACCAGGCCGTCACGGAGTTGTTTCCCGACGCCGAGCCGATCGGGTTCCCGTCGTTCGTGGCCGCGTTCGAATCGCTCCGCGACAGTGAGATCGAACGGCTGGTCGTTCCCATCGAGAACTCGACAACCGGCAGCGTTTTGCCGGTTCTCGATCGGCTGCTGCCCGGACAGGTCCACATCATCGCCGAACATCTGGTGGAGGTCCGCCATGCGCTCCTGGGCTTGCACGGGTCGGCCCTCGAGGGGATCAAGCGGGTCAGGTCGCACCCGGAGGCGTTGGCGCAAGCGGAGGCGATCCTCACTCATTGGGGTTGGGAGCCTGTCCCGGTACACGACACCGCCGGAGCCGTTCGCCAGATAGCCGAACAGGACGATCCCACCGAAGCTGCATTGGCACCGGAGCGGGTCGCCGCCTCGTACGGCCTGACCGTCCTGCTCAGGGACGTCGTCGACCGCCCCCACAACACAACCCGGTTCGTGGTCCTGGTGCCTGGCCAGCAACCGATCGCGGACGATGCCGACAAAACGACGGTGGCATTCACAACCGCCCACACCCCCGGTGCCCTGGCCCTGGCCCTCACCGAACTGGGGCTCAGGGGCGCCAACCTGACCCGCATCGAGTCACGCCCCACCGAGGAGGCCTGGCGATATCGCATGTTCGTCGATCTGACGCATCCGCCCGGATCGGGAGGGGTGGCCAGGGTCTTCGAACCCAGGCCCGCCACGCTTTCGGATCTGCGGTTTCTGGGGACCTATCGGTCCGTGATTCGCTGATCTGGCAGGCTCTCCCGGGGGGAAGGCATCTTCTGACGGGGGATAGCATCAACCGTCGATGGATCCGATAACCGTGCCAAACG
>DATEEG010000317.1:0-9159 GCA_035281305.1 Acidimicrobiia bacterium
TACGCAGAAGGTGGCGTGTCCGATCACCAACGTCCAGAAGCCGAATGTCAGATCGGCGAGGTTGATCGCCGAGCGGAGGGCGATCCCGGTGATGATGCCGGGAAGGGCGATCGGGAGAACGATGAAGAGAGAGAGGGTTTCCCTCCCGAAGAAACGAGATCGCCAGATCGCCCCGGCCGCGAGCGTTCCGAGGATCAGGGCCACTCCGGTCGCGACCGCCGCCACCGTCAGCGACAAGGAAAGGGCTTCGCGGATGTCGGGGTTGGCGGCGGCGACGCCGAACCATCGGGTGGTCAGTCCCGGCGGCGGGAACTGGAAGCTGGCTTCCTCGGTCGTAAATGCGTACAGGAAGACCAGAAGGATTGGAACGTGCAGAAACGCCAGCACCGCTCCGGCCACCCACGCCAGCCCCTTACCTCCTCTCAAGATCGCTCCCTCACACGTCTGGACCCCGTCATCAGATGGTCTCGAAGGCGCCGAGCCGACGGGCGATCGTGAGGTAGATGGCCATCACGGCGATCGGTACGAAGGAAAACGCGGCAGCCGCGGGAAGGTTGCCGGCGACTCCCTGCTGGCTATAGATGGCCAACCCGATGAAGGGACTGGAGTCGCCGATGACGGTCGGGATGATGTAGTCGCCCAGCGTCAACGAGAAGGTGAAGATAGAGCCTGCCGCAACGCCGGGAATCGCCAGGGGCCAGACGATCTTGCGAAACGTGGTTCCGGGCTTTGCTCCGAGGTCGGCTGATGCCTCCAGGAAAGACCGCGGAACCCGTTCCAGGGCGGTCACGATCGGGAGAATCATGAAAGGCAGCCAGATGTACAGGAAGACCACGAACTGCCCGAGGTACGAAACCGACAAAGACGGCCCGCCGATCACCGGCAGGTCGAGGATCCCGTCGAGGACACCCCCCAGTCCCAGTCTCGTCAGGAACCAGTTGACGATTCCTTCTGCTGCCAGGATCAGTTTCCAGGCATAGACCCGGACGAGGTAAGACGACCACAACGGCAGCAAGACCGCCAGCACCATCCACCCCTTGATTCGAGTCGATGCATAGCGGGCGATGTAATAGGCCAGGGGGAGAGCGACTATCACCGCCGCCACCGTGACGGCCGCGGCCATACCGATGGTTCTCCCCATGACAGCCCGGTTGGCGGGAGTGAACAGCTCGCCCCAGGTGTCGAGGGTGGGAGTTCGATCGATGGTGCCGGCGAAGCTGTCGAGGCTGAAGAAGCTCTGGGTGAGCAGTGAAGCGAGCGAGCCTCCGTACACGCCGACCAGCCAGATGACCGGTAGCGCCAGCAAGAGGGCGAGCCGCAACCGCCTACGACGGTACAGCGCGGCTGCGATCTGGCGCAGTGGGCGCGAGGTCTGGGTGGCAGTAGTCATACGTCGAGGAGGGGGGCCGGTGTACTGCCGGCCCCCCTCTGAACAACCCGGCTACCGGCCGCCGATCACGGCGAGGTAGTCGGTCACCCACTTGTAGTAGGGCACGCAGGTGCCACCTGCACCGAGGCAGTCCTCGGTCGGGGTCTGCCAGAACTTGATCTGGTCGAAGTTCTGGAATCCATTGATGTCGCAGCCGTCAGGCCCGAGCAACTCGTTGCCCTCACAGGCTGAAGGGACGGCCGGAACCGAGCCGAACCAGGCCGCCAGGTCGCCCTGGATCCCGGCTGTGATCGAGTGGTTGAGCCACTTGTAGGCACAGTTGGGATTGGGGGCGTTGGCGTGCATCAGAGTCGTGTCGGCCCATCCCGTGGCACCTTCCTCGGGGACGACGCTGGCGATGGGGGCGCCAGCGGACCGAAGGATGTTGACCTGGAACGGCCAACTCGAGGACGCCGCCACCCCTTCATTGGTGAAGTCGTCGATCTGGATGAAGGCGTCGTGCCAGTACCGGCCGACGAGGTCGCGCTGCTGACGCAGCAAGTTGAGGGCCGCGTCGTACTGCTCCTGCGAGAGGGCGTAGGGCTGTTCGACCCCCAGGTACAGAGCCGCGTCGGCTATGTAAATGGGACCGTCATAAGCCTGGACCCGCCCCGCGTTCGATTCACCGTCGGGGAGCGTCTGCTCCTCGAAGACAACACTCCACGAGGTCGGGGGTGTGTCGCCAAACACCTCAGTGTTGTAGGCCAGCACATTGGCTCCCCAATCGTAAGGAACTCCGTAGTGCTTGCCGTCGACCGTGTGCCACGGTGCGTCCTGGAGCCTCGGGTCGACGGTCTCCCATCCCTCGATGAGGTCGATGTTGATCTCCTGGACGGTGCCGCCGGCGATCAAGCGGTTGCTGGCGTCGCCCGAAGCCGTGACCAGGTCGTATTCGTCGGACCCTGTCATGAGTGCGACCATCTCGTCCGAGGTGCCGGCGGTCTTGACGTTGACCTGGCAGCCGCTGTCGGCTTCGAATTGAGTCACCCAATCAAAGGCAGGATCGGTCGAGCCATCCTCGATGTACCCGGCCCAGGCAACGATATTGACCTGGCCCTCGCTCTCGCCGATCTCGGTCGGCAGGGCGGTGCCTTCCTCCCCGCCATCGGTCGCGGTCCCGCCACAAGCGGCCGCGATCAGAACCATCATTGCGAGCCACACGACCATTCTCGATCGCATGTCTATCTCCCTCCGTCTTATTCGTTGGCCCCGGCGAGCGCCGGGGCCGGCTTTTCCGTCTCGGCCAGAGGCCGCGACGAATCCTCATCCCAACTCAACGCGACCCGTTGCCCCTGAACCGCTCGGGGTATGCCCCGCACGTCCAGGTTCTGGCTGGTCACGAGCAACTCTCCATCTGGAACCGCCACCCGCAGGCGATTGAAAGCGCCCATGTACACCGATTCGATGACGGTTCCCTCGATGGTGTGGGTGCCCGGGACCGGGGGCGTGCCGGCCGCCGATACCGAGATCTTCTCGGGGCGGACCGTGAACGAGCCGGGTATACCCCGGACCCGCAGCGCCAATTCGCCGGTGATGATGTTGGAAGTGCCGACGAAGCCGGCCACAAACGAGTTGACGGGGCTTTCGTAGACCTCGGCCGGACGTCCCACTTGCTCGACTCGCCCATGGTTGAAGACCGCCAACCGGTCGCTCATCGTCAGGGCCTCCTCCTGGTCGTGGGTCACGAAGATGAAGGTGATCCCGACTTCGCGCTGCAGCGCCTTCAGTTCGGTCTGCATTGCCTGACGGAGCTTCAGGTCGAGGGCGCCGAGCGGTTCGTCGAGGAGCAAGACGGAGGGTCGATTGATCAGGGCGCGGGCGAGAGCCACCCGTTGCCGCTGGCCTCCCGAAAGCTGGGACGGCTTGCGACTCCCGAAGCCTTCCAATCTGACAAGTGCCAGGGCTTCCTCGACTCTGCGTTTCCGCTCGGCTTCAGAGGTCTTTCTCACCATCAACGAATAACCGACGTTGTCGGCCACGCTCATATGGGGGAACAAGGCGTAGTCCTGGAAAACGGTGTTCACGTCGCGGTCGTAGGGGGGCAGGCCCGAGACGTCATCGCCGTGGAGGAGGATTCGACCGGAGGTGGGAAGTTCGAAGCCGGCGATCATGCGAAGACAGGTGGTCTTGCCCGAACCCGACGGCCCGAGCATGGCGAAAAACTCGCCGTCGGCGATCGCGAGGTCAACGTCGTCAACGGCCACGACGGTGTCAAAGGTCTTCTTGACCTTCTCGAAAGTGACCGCCTGGGTGCCCGCTCGCCGGTTCATTGTTGACGGGCGAGTGTACGGGGGACGCAAATGCGGATGCCGCATGGAATCAGGGGTGATCTGAACCTCTGTTCAGCCGGTGTCCGGCCCCGGCTTCTCTACCCTCCCGGGCGATGCGTCTCGTCATAGCCCGCTGCACGGTCGACTATGAAGGCCGTCTCTCGGCCCACCTTCCCGAAGCTGTCCGCCTGATCATGGTGAAGGCGGACGGGTGCGTCGCCATCCACGCCGACGGCGGCGCCTACAAGCCTCTCAACTGGATGAACGCGCCGAACACCCTCATCGAGTCCAAGCGGGAGGACACCGCGAACCCGGCCAGTGACCTGCATCGATGGGAGGTGGCCAACGCCAAAGGCGAACGCCTGATCATCGACCTGCACGAGATCATCTCCGACCACGAGATTGCCCTGGGGCCGGACCCCGGACTCGAGAAGGACGGAGTCGAAGCCCACCTCCAGGAGTTGTTGGCCGACAAGCCCTGGGTTCTCGAGGAGGGCCTGGTGCTTTTACGGAGGGAATATCCCACCGACCTCGGTCCGGTCGACCTGATGTGCACGGACCTCAATGGCACGCTGGTCGCGATCGAAGTCAAGAGGCGGGGTGAGATCGACGGGGTCGAGCAATTGGCCCGATACGTCGAGCGACTGATGCTGGATGGACGCTTCGGTGCCGTCAGGGCGATGTTCGTAGCGCAGTCGATCACACCGCAAGCGCGAATTCTCGCCAGGAGCCGCAACATCGAAACGGTCGAAGTGGACTACGACGGGCTGCGCGACGCCGAGTCGAGCAGTCTCCGCCTGTTCTAACGACGGGCAAGCGTGTTCGACATCGTCCTCTATCACCCCGAGATCCCGCCCAACACCGGCAACTGCATGCGGCTGGCGGCCAACACCGGGTGTCGGCTCCACCTGATCGAACCGCTCGGCTTCACCCTGGACGACACCAAGCTGCGCCGGGCGGGGATGGACTACCGGGACCGGGCGGTGGTCCAGGTTCATGCCGATCTCGAGGCTTGGCGGGCTTCCGCCGGGGGATCGCGGGTGTTCGCCCTCTCCGGGTCGGGGTCCACGCGCTATTCCGACGTTGCCTTCCGCAAGGGCGACAGCTTTCTCTTCGGTCCTGAATCGGTGGGACTTCCGGTCGAGATCATGGGAGCAGGGTGGATCACCGACGTTCTCCGGATCCCGATGCAGGACGGCGTGCGGAGCCTCAACCTGGCCAACGCCGCCTCGATCGTGATCTACGAGGCCTGGCGCCAGCACGGCTTCGCCCAGGGCCCGTAACCCCGCGACCCAGGGTCGTTTCCGTTGTGGGACAACCAAAACGACCCTGGGTCGCGGGGTTAGCCGGCCAGGAGACGCAGGGCGATCGCTTGGGCCAGGACGGCTTTCTCGAGGTCGTCGAGGTCCTGGCTCTCGTTGGGGCCATGGATCGAGGAGGTGGGATCACCTGCCCCGATCAGGAGGATCGGGGCGCCCTCCATCCTCTCGGAGAAAGACGCCACAAACGGGATAGAACCGCCGACTCCGGCTTCCACCGCCTCGACTCCCCACGACTCGGCCATCGCCTGGCGGAAGGCGTCGTAGGCACTGCCTTCGGTCTCGAGCTTGAAAGCATCGCCGTACCCTTCGTCCGAGATCGTCAGCTGAGCTCCCCACGGGACGTTCTGTTCCAGGTGCCGGCGGAGAGCGGCTACCGCGGCAGGCCCGTCCTGGCCCGGTGCGATCCTCATGCTCACCTTGGCCCGCGCCACCGGGACCAGCTGATTGATCGCCTCATCGAGAGAGGGGGCATCGATGGCCAGGACCGAGATGGCGGGTTTGGAGAACAGCCGGGAGGTGAGGCCGCCACTGCCGATCAGGGAAACTTGCTCGAGAGCTCCTGCCGCGACGCGCAACTCCTGCTCGGTGAGGTCGAGCGGATCTGATTCCTCTGCCACCAGGCCGGACACCGCGACGTTGCCCTGGTCGTCATGCAAGGTTGCCAGCAATCTGCAGAGCGAAGTCAGCGCGTCGGGGAAGACGCCGCCAAATCCTCCGGAGTGAACCGCCGACTTGAGAGTCCTCAGCTCGATCACACACGCCGTCAGTCCCCGCAAGGACGTAAACAGGGCGGGACGCCCGACCCTCCAAACCCCCGCATCGGCTATGACTATCACATCGGCGGCGAGCAAGCTCGAGTAGCGCTCCAGGAAGTCGTCGAGGTGGGTTGAGCCGACTTCTTCCTCGCCTTCGATGAACACCTTCACTCCGACGGGAGGGTTTCCTTCGTACGCACCGATTGTTCCCAGGTGCATGATGACCCCGGACTTGTCATCGGAAGCGCCCCGCCCATGGAGCCGCCCGTCCTTTTCGAACGGCTCGAACGGCCCCGTCAGCCAGTCAGCGGCCGGACCCGGGGGTTGGACGTCGTGGTGCGCATAGAGAAGGACGGTCGGCGTACCGGGAGGACCGGGAATTTGGCCGAACACGGCCGGATGGGCACCGGGATGCTCGAGGAGTTGTACGTCCTGGCACCCGGCCGCGCGCAGCAGTCCGGCGATGTGCTCGGCCGAGCGGCGTACCGGTTCGGGTGGGTAGCTCGGAGCGCTGACCGAAGGAATCCTGACGAGGTCGGCCAGCGTCGCTTTGAGTTGTGGAAACAGTGCGGATACCCGATTCCTGAGGTCGTCATGCATCCGGCGAGGGTAGGGCCTCAGCCCCGTCGTAGAGTCTGGGTGAGGCTGAACCAGTTGCCGGAGTTGTCCCGGAAGGTGGCCTCGATCCCGTAGGGGCGGTCGGTCGGTTCCTGGAGGAACTGGACGCCGCGGGCAGCAAGCTCGCGATGGGTCGCCCGGCAGTCCTCCGTCGCCATGACCCCGGTGCCCATTGCGCCTTTGGCGATCATGGCCCGCAATTGCGCCGCCGACTCGGGATCGAACATCGGGGGATTGGGCTCGATGAGGACGAATTCGACGTCGGGTTGTTCAGGTGATCCGACGGTCAGCCAACGAAAGCCGTCGAGGACCTCGTCGTTGCGGACCTCGAGGCCGAGTTGCTTCGTATAGAAGTCCTTGGCCTCATTCTGATCGAGTACGTAGATGGACACGTGTGAAAGCCGCATGGTGCTCCTTTGATTCGGCTGGCCCCGGTGGTTCACCGTACGCGCCCGGGCGTGACGCCGCTTCTCCGCGATTGCTCGTTAGTGCGGACGGGTCCACATCATCACGTAGCAGCCGGGCAGAGGGGGCGGGGTCGCCAGCCGCCAGTTGGCCCGATACCTCGACGGAGAGGTGCCGGATAGATGCTTGAAGGTTCGGCTGAAGGTGCCGAGCGATGAGAACCCCACCGCGAAGCAGATTTCGGTGACGCTCTTCTGTGTGTTGCGCAGCATTTCCCTGGCGCGCTCGATCCGACGCCTTTGGAGGTATCGATGGGGCGTCTCGCCGAAAGCGACTTTGAATCGCCGCACGAAGTGAGCGGGTGACGAGAAGGCGGCGGCCGCCAGGTCGGACGTGACCAGCGGTTCGGCATAGTCGCGGTCCATGAGGTTCTTGGCGGCAAGCAAGAACCAATGTGAGGGGACTGCGGCCGGACTCATCACCCGATCCTAAGGGTGTACCGTCGGCTGATGGACTTCGCATACTCACCAAAGGTCGAGGCGCTCCGTGAAAAGCTGACTTCTTTCATGGACCGATTCATCTATCCGGCGGAGAGTGTCTACGAGCAACAAATGGCCGAGGCGGGCGATCCCAACTTCTACCCGCCTGTCATCGAAGACTTGAAAAGGGAGGCGCGGTCCCAGGGTCTCTGGAACTTGTTCCTGCCGGCTTCAGAGCACGGGGCGGGACTGACCGTCTCCGAGTACGCCCCTCTAGCCGAAATCACCGGCCGCAGTCCTGAACTGGCCCCGGAGGCCCTCAACTGTTCAGCGCCCGACACCGGCAACATGGAGATCCTGCACATGTTCGGCACTCCGGAGCAAAAGGGGCGATGGCTCGCACCGCTGCTCGAAGGAGAGATTCGATCCTGTTTCTCGATGACCGAGCCGGACGTTGCCTCGTCGGACGCAACCAACATTCGCACACGGATGGAGCGGGACGGTGATGAGTACGTGATCACCGGGCGAAAGTGGTTTTCTTCGGGAGCCGCTTCGTCCCGGTGCAAGATTGCCGTCGTCATGGGAGTAACGAACCCCGACGCCGACTCCCATCACCGCCAGAGCATGGTCCTGGTCCCCTTCGACACTCCCGGCGTCACCGTCGAACGGGAACCGACCGTCTTCGGCTACCAGGACCGGGGTGGGCACCCGGTCGTCAACTACGACGGGGTTCGGGTCCCCGTATCCAACCTGCTGGGGGAGGAAGGGGGCGGTTTCGGGATCGCCCAGGCCCGCCTGGGCCCCGGACGGATCCACCATTGCATGCGCGCCATCGGGGCCGCCGAACGCTGCTTCGAGTTGATGTGCGCCCGAGCCAAAGGCCGGGTCGCCTTTGGGAAAACCCTGGCTGAGCAGGGAGTCATCCGCGAGTGGATCGCCGACGCCCGGATGAAGATCGAACAGGCCCGCCTTTTGGTGCTGAAAACGGCCTGGTTGATCGATAATCACGGGGTAAAAGGGGCCAGAGTCGAGATCTCTGCCATCAAGGTGGTCGCCCCCGATGTCCTGACGTTCGTCGCAGATCGGGCAATTCAGGTACACGGAGCCGCAGGTTTCACTAACGATTTCCCGCTGGCTCGGCTATGGTCTATGGGGCGATGGCTGAAAATGGCCGACGGGCCTGACGAAGTCCATCGTCTATCGGTAGCGCGGGCCGAACTCTCCCGCTTCTAATAGGTCTTTCGCGACAACGTTCCGAGGATTGGTTCTCCCCGGAAATGGGAACGAAAAGGCCTTGATGTGCGTTCTAACTTCTCCCCCAGTCGTCGAGTCGACGGTCGACATCCTTTGGATTCGCGACCCCGCGCCGACACCATTGACCATCGTCCCAGTCCAGGTGGGCGGGCCATGAATCAGACGTACCCCGATGTGACCGAACCCCTCACATGGCGTGACGATTCGGCCTGCCGTGACCGGCCCGACGTCGATTTTTTTCCGTTTCCCGAGGACGTTCAGGCCATAAGCCGCGCCAAAGAAGTCTGCGCCATCTGCCCGGTGGCCGACGAATGCCTGCTGTACGCCATCGAAACCCGTCAGGGCGACGGGGTTTGGGGCGGACACACTCCCAAGGAGCGCACCAAGCTCCGCCGGAAATGGGTCGAGGATGTCAGGGCTCCGGCCGCAACCGAGCGCGAAGCGGAGTCAACCCGGGAAGCTTCGTAGCTGGCGGGTGGGCCACCGATGAGCGCTCCTTCACTTATAGGCCGCGCGGGCGAAAGCTCCCGGGCTTCGGAGGCGCGCTATCGGGGGTTGTTGGAGGCGGCGCCGGATGCGATGGTGGTGGTGGATCAGGGTGGGGAGATCGTCTTGTTGAACGTTCAG
>DATEEG010000318.1:0-3789 GCA_035281305.1 Acidimicrobiia bacterium
CCTATGCATCTTTCACTTCTGTGTATGACCTGGGGCGCGCACATGCCGCAGCGCCGATCAGGCACTTGGACACTTGAACACCCCGCCCTTTGCAGAGGGAAACTCTAACCCCTCCCCACTAAGTGTCTACAAGTTTCGCGACCCTCCACGGACGTCGCAAGTCGGTTGTTCGCCCGGTTGGAGAAATCTCCTCGGATCGTGCTCAACGGCCCCCGGCGGAACGATTTCGAAGCACGGCCGCAGCGATAAAGGCGATGACGGCGACCACGAGCCCCCCGCCGACGATGGGGAACAGGGAATCAGAACCCCTGCCCTCGCCGCCGTTGTTCTCTGGCCTCGTGGAGGTCGAGGAAGGCCCGGATGTTGTAGGGGAAGTCGCCTCGGTCGTCGAAGTCGTCGTAGCGGGCGCCGGCACTGTGGTCGTAGGGGCGACGGTCGTCGGCGTGCTCGGTCTGGGCTCGATGCCGTCGCCGAGGAACCAGGGCGTTGCGGTCGGATCAGAGGTGAAGAAGTCCAGCATCAGGCCCCCGAGTTTGCGCGAACCGGCGCTGGAGGGATGACTGCCATCTCGGCCAAAATCGCTGCACTCCCATATCAGGCCGTCGGACCTGGGGTTGAGGCCGTCCGCCCAGGTGTAGGGCCCCCAGGCGATCCAGGGTGCGGTGATAGGCCCGATCGCGGGATCGGCGTTGAGGTCACCCTCCCCGAGGATCTGGCTCTCGATGGTCCATTTGACGCCAAAACCATGTTCGTAGCCATTGCCGGGTTCGGTGATGTTGCCCGTCCCATAACCCGCGTATTGATGGCTTGAGATATAGGCGAGGTGCAGGTTGGGGTAGTTCGCCTTGAGGATTCGCAGGACGGTCTGCAACTGCCCTTTATAGATCTCCGCCCGTTCGGGGAACGGCGGCGGATTCGGCGGACGTTCCGGCATCATCACCCAGGCGACCTGGATTTGGGCAGGAGAGAGGCCGGTGGCGACGACCTTCTCGTTCAAGAAGCCCCACGGGAACGCCGACGGGTCAACCCACTCGGCAATCGGGTTGCCACTCACCCCACCGTTCACGAGGACGACTTGGGGGTTCACGTCCACCTCGCCTGAAACAAGTGAGGCAAACCCATCCCAATCGAGGCCGGTGGTCGACACGCCGACACCCATAAATCCGATCTTGCCGGCTTCGTCGGGCTGGCCCTCGGCGTTGAGCGGACCGACATAGGACAGAAGCGACATTCCCAGCGCCAGATGGTCGGTCGGAATTGTGTTGGACCCTCCGGGATAGAGGCCGCCCTCGGCCCCAAGGTAGGTCGAGCGTCCCATGTCGATGAGCGGTGTGAGGCCCAATGAGTCGTTGTCGCAATCGCCCCCGCGCTGGGCCTGGGCGGAGGTCGCGGGCCATGGCTGGACGGCCAGGATCAACGCAATCAGAGCAACGATCACCGCTCGATTTCGGGTGTGACGCGGGCCCAACAAAACCTTGTACTCCTTCGAGGGGGGGGAATTCTGGTGGCCTTTCGACGGTACTATGGTGCCCCACCCAAGCCACATCGATGGTCCGTCCACGCGCTTCGTGCCCCCGAGATGAGGGATCGAATGTCCAAATCCCGCCTGGTCCTGGCACTTGTCATCGGTACTTTCTTCACCTCGTTGGGAGGTGTGTTCTCGGCAGAAACTGCGAGAGCCGCGCTCTGCTCGAACAGCTTCGTGCCGGGCCAGGTTGCCCTCACTGATTTGTCCACCGGCTCATACCTGGGTCAGCAAGGAGGCCTTTATCCAGGCGGGTCCAACGCGGTCCCCGGCAGCCATGTTTCCGTGGGGATGAGTCGGGCTGCCCAGGTGCAACCTCGCAACACGGGCGGAGCTCCCGATCCCGCCGGCAAGGTGGTTCTCGTGGGTATAGGCGTATCAAACACCAGCCTGGACTTCGGCGCCTTTCAAGAGTTGGCGGGAGGCGATCCCCGGATTGCTCCGGAAATGGTGATGGTCGACGGTGGAGTCGGTGGACATCCGATCGACGCCTGGCTCGATCTGGGTGGGGAACCGTGGGGCGTCGTCGACACCGGACTCCAAGGTGCAGGGGTCGCAGCCCCTCAGGTCCAGGTCGCCTGGGTCATGCTTCCGGATCGCAATCCGACGCCCGCGCCTTTCCCGACCGAACAGCTCGGATACCGTGACAAGCTCGCAGCGGTCCTCCGCAACCTAAAGGCACGTTTCCCCAACCTGGCGATTGCCTACCTGTCGAGCCACAGCTACACGGGTTATGGGATCGACCATCCCAATATCGAACCGATCGGGTACCAGCACGGCTTCGGTGTCAAATGGGTGATACAGGATCAGATTGCGGGCGTTGGCAACCTGAATCCCGACCCGGCTCAGGGATCAGTTGTTGCTCCCTGGGTGGCATGGGGTCCTTATACCTGGGCCAACGGGCTTGGACCGGATGAACAGACAGGCGGGCAGCCGGGCCGCGCCGACGGGCTGGAGTGGGCCTGTGAAGACTTCGCTCAGGACGGCATCCATCCCTCGGCGACTGGACGGGCGAAGGTGGCGGCAATGCTTCTTCAACATTTCACGTCGGACGCGACGGCTTGCTCTTGGTTCCTGGCAGACGGAGTGACATGCGGCGGCTCCGCTCCCGCCGGCGTTTTCGCGGACATCGCCGGCTCACCGTTTGCGGCCGAGATCACCTGGGTCGCCCAGGAGGGCATTACGGCCGGCTGCAAAGCTCCGCCCGGCGCTCTCTTCTGCCCAGACGCGTTCGTGACGCGCGGTCAGATGGCGGCCTTCCTTGTCAGGGCTGAGGGTTACATCGACGGTGGCGGCGGAGACCTGTTCGTAGATGATGACGGGTCGATCTTCGAAGACTTCATCGACAAGCTGGCGACGGCGGGCGTCACGCTGGGCTGCCAACCACCGCCCAATGCCCGCTTCTGCCCCGACGGCCTCGTGACTCGCGCCGAGATGGCTGCGTTTCTCGTTCGCGCGCTCGACCTTCGCTCCGGGGTCGGAGCCAACCTGTTCGTCGACGACGACGGTTCCGCCTTTGAGCAGTACATAGATCAGCTAGCTTCTTCGGGAATCACGCTCGGTTGCGCCCCTCCTCCCAATGCACTCTTTTGTCCCAACGATTTCATCCCCCGCGGTCAGATGGCGGCCTTCCTCTTCCGGGCTTATAGCCGCTGACGGTCCAGAGTGCCGCCGGCAGCGAGTCCTTGAATGACCCGCATCTATCTCTCTCCTCCCGACGTCAGTCGCTCGGACGCCGAAGTCCTCCTGGCCGCCTTCGACGAAGGGTGGATCGCACCGGTAGGCCCGCAGATCGATGCCTTCGAACTCGCACTCGCGGAGGTCACCGGCCGAGCCCGGGCCGTGGCGCTGTCAAGTGGGACTGCTGCGCTTCACCTGGCGCTGGTCGTCAACGGGGTGCAGGAGGGTGATGAGGTTCTGGTCTCGTCGCTGACTTTCGCCGCGAGCGCCAATGCCGTTCGCTATGTGGGAGCTCAGCCGGTGTTCGTCGATAGCGACCGGGCGACCTGGAACATGGATCCCGACCTCCTCGCCTCCGAACTCGACTCCGCCGCACGGGAAAACCGGCGCTACGCGGCGGTAGTGGCAGTCGACCTCTATGGTCAGTGTGCTGATTACCGTCGGATCGAGCAGATCTGCTCCGCGCGAGAAGTGCCCCTGATCTCGGATGCCGCCGAGGCCCTCGGAGCCTGGCTTGCCGGCCGGCCGGCCGGCAGCTTCGGTGACGTCGGGATCCTGTCGTTCAACGGGAACAAGATCATCAC
>DATEEG010000319.1:0-3792 GCA_035281305.1 Acidimicrobiia bacterium
CAGACGCTGTCGTCCGCACCTTCTAGGAGGTCGCTGAGGCCGACGAAGGACAGGGCACTCTCGGTCTCCCTTGGACGGGCAGTCAGCGACGATGTCCGGGTCCGGTCAATGGCCGTTTCCCAGACGGTCGTCTTGCCGATCCCTGCCTCGCCTTCGATGGATAGAAGGCCGAAGCCTTCTTCGATCCCGCCGAGAAAGTCCTCAACGGTCGCCAGGTCTCGGTCCCGTCCGACGACAGGTCGTCGGAACGTGCCAATCATCGACTGTCCCCGCCCGAAAATCCCCGCGGCGCCATGCCGAGGAATCTACCCACCAGTCTGGCGCGATGTCCGATCGCACGGGGACCCCGCTCGCTCCTGTTCTCTGGCCGGCGCCGCGGGTCGGTACCCAACCAGGTCCACTCGCGAACGAGTCGATCCTTCAGTAGCCTGCCAACACATGGAATGTCCGTCCTGCGGGGCAGACAACGCGCCAGGAAACAAGCACTGCTCGGCGTGCGGTACGCGGCTCGAACGACCGTGTCCCGGATGTGGCTCGATCAATCCCGCCGAGCATCGGTTTTGTTCTCAGTGTGGCGAGGCTCTGGAGGGTGGGGCACCAACCAAGCGCGGCCAACGCCCCCGGACCGAAGAGCGTCGCTTCGTCACCGCCCTGTTCGCTGACCTGGTCGGATTCACTCCGCTAACGGAGTCCTCCGACGCCGAAGACGTCCGCAACCTCCTCACACGGTACTTCGAAAGGGGTCGGACACTGATCGAGAGCTTCGGTGGGGTAGTCGACAAATTCATCGGCGATGCGATCACAGCGTTTTGGGGCGCCGAAGTCAGCCACGAGGACGACGCCGAACGAGCCGTACGGGCCGCCCTGGAGTTGGTGGACGCAGTCGCGGCACTCGGTGCGGAGCTGGGAAACCCCCAATTGGCCGCGCGGGTGGGGATCCTGTCGGGTGAGACGGCCGTTGGGCCGGGTGGCAATCAACACGGCCTGGTCATCGGTGACATCGTCAACACTGCGGCGCGATTGCAGGCGGTGGCTGAAGCGGGGACGGTCATCGTGGGGGAGTCGACCAGGTCGCTAACCGAAGGAGCAATCGAGTACGCGAGCCTCGACCCCAAAGTCCTCAAGGGAAAAACGTCGCCGGTTGCCGTCTGGCAAGCCGTCCGTCCCCTGTCGGCCCATGGAGGTCGCCGGAGGATGCGCGGTTTGGAGGGACCCTTTGTCGGCCGCCAAGAGGAGCTTCGCATCCTCGAGGACCAGCTGTCCGTGGTGGCCCGCCAACGCCGACCCCGCCTGATCTCGATTGTGGGCGAGGGGGGAATCGGGAAGAGCCGTCTTGTCTCTGAACTCAAGGCTTACGCCGGTGCCCAGCCGGACGGGGTCCAGTGGCTGCAAGGACGATCCCCTGCCTATGGAGACGGGGTCACCTTTTGGGCCCTGGGAGAGATGATTCGACAGCTGGCCGGTCTGGCGGAGACCGCCGACACCAGCACCAGCCTCGCCCGCTTGCGCGCAACCTTGTCAGAGTACGTCCTCGACCCCCAGGATCGGCGATGGATCGAGCCGAGACTGGAGGGATTGCTCGGCCTCGCCCCCGTTCCCCCCGGAGATCGAGACGAACTCTACGGCGCTCTGCGCATGTTCTTCCAGCGGATCACCGAGCACGGCCCCACCGTCCTCGTGTTCGAGGATCTGCATTGGGCAGACCCGGGTCTGGTCGATTTTGTCGAGCAACTGGTGGAACGCTCACCTCGCCACCCTCTTCTCGTGATCATCCTCGCTCGTCCGGCTCTTCTCGAGCGCCACCCGGGCTGGGGTGCCAGCAAGCCCCACCGGCTGTCAATCCACCTCGGGGCGTTGGCGGAGGCTGAAGTCGCCGAGTTGGTTCGTGCTCTCGCACCCGACATGACGGGTGCGGAGGTCGAGCGGATCGCAGCGGCGTCGGCCGGAGTCCCTCTGTACGCGGTGGAACTGGTCAGGACTTGGGTCGCCACCGGTCTGCGAGACGGCCGCTCCGCGGGCGGTGGAGGCCTCTCGATCCCCGATTCGCTGCAGTCGGTGATCGGAGCCCGGCTCGATCTCCTCGACCCGGTGGACCGTGCCCTGCTTCAGCAGGCCTCGATCCTCGGTCAGACTTTCACCATCGATGCTCTGGAGGCCCTCTCCCGGGATGACGCCATCGACGTCATCGATAGCCTCGCCCGCCTGACTCGGGCGGAGGTTCTCGCCGTCGAGGACGATCCGGCTTCGCCCGAACGCGGTCAATATCGGTTCATCCAGGAACTGATCCGGGAGGTGGCGTATGGTCGCATGACCCGGACGGAGCGACGGGCCAAGCACATCGCGGCCGCTAGTTATCTGCAGGGGTTCGATGATCCTGAACTTGCACCGGTTGTTGCCTCTCATTACGTCAAGGCGTACGAGGTCGATCCCGGCCACTCCCCGGAGTTGGCAGACCTGGGGTTCCAGGCTCTGGTCTCGGCCGCGAACCGTGCTGCCACCCTGCACTCGCACAGCCAGGCCGTCAATCTGTATCGCCAGGCTGCGGCTCTGACCGACGACCCTGCCCGGATCGGGGCCATCCTCGAACGGGCCCTGGAGTCGGCCCGGGCCACCGGCAACGACGATGTGGTGGCGGCGACCGCTGCTCAGGCATCCGACGCCTATCGATGGGCGGGCGACGTGCAGGGGACTTCTCGGATAGTGACAGTCGAGGCCGAATCCCTTTGCGACGAGTTCCGGGCTCAAGAGGCGATGGACCGTCTGAGAACGATTCCCGAGGACCAGCTCGAAGGGCAGACCCGGGTGAGGTTCCTTGCCGCGAAGTCGAGAGCTTCTTTTATGACCGATCGGCCTTATGAGGCGATCGTCCTCGCCGACCAGATCATGGCCGACCTCGAAGCCGGATCCGACCGGGATGCCCTGATCCACCAGATCATCACCAAGGGAAGCGCCCTCTGGGTGGTCGGCAGGGACACCGAGGGACGCATGCTCCTCGAAGGCGCTCTACGCAGAGCCGAGGAATGGAACCTGGGTTGGGCTGCCGGACGAGCCCGCAACAATCTTCTCTCGTTCCTGCAACACGATGACCCGGTCGGTGCCGGCTTCCTGGCTGAGGAAGGCTTCGCCGCGGCACGTCGGTTGGGGGACAACGTTGGCATGGGCCGGCTCCTCACCTGGGTGGTGTGGGACCGAATCGAACACGGACGCCTGCGAGACGCCGAAGCGTTGATGGCGGAAATCGATGAATCGGTCATTTGGTCCACCGATGCCCTCGACCTGACCTTCGCCCAGCTCACGATCGGCATGCTGCAGGGGGACGAGGGCGCCGCCGAGGAGCGGCTGCGCCTCGCCCGCGACTTGCTGTCCGACCCAAACCCCGCCATTCGCGACACGGGAAGGATCCGGGCCGCCGGAGCGCTCCGGATCCTGGGTCGTCTGGGTGAGGCCTATGACATGCTCATCGGTGCCGAAGGCGAGGAGTCCCGGCAATGGGCGATTCCGGAAGCCGCCCCCCTCGCCCTCTGGATCGGTGATGCAGACCGCCTCGAGTACCTACGTGACCATCACCCATTTGCCGATCGTCGGCAGCGGAGGTTCGTGGGTTATCGGCTGCTCCTGGAAGCCGGCGAGCTGGTGATGTCCGGGCAAGCGACTCAGGCCAGCCGCGTTTTCCGGGAGTTGATCGACCTGTGGGACGGGGCCATGCTCCCGTGGGACGTAAACGAGGTGCGCGCCCTTTATGCGGCCCTGGTCCCCGACGACCAGACATCCAGGGAGGCAGGGGCCAGCGCG
>DATEEG010000320.1:0-5584 GCA_035281305.1 Acidimicrobiia bacterium
GAACACTTGATAGGCACTGGCGGCGGACGCTTCGATGGCGTCAACGTTCAGGTCGGCGGGGCCCTCGCCGTCATAGAGTTCGGGCCCGAAGTCATCGAGTGGGATTTCGCCCCGCTGATGGAGTTCGATCCGGCGATGAACCCGGGTGCCGGCCCGGGCGGCCGGGCTGGGACGGCGTGGTAGGCGCTCGATCTCGGACCAGAAAAATCGCTGGGGGCAGTGGGCGTAGGTGACGAGGCCGGTTACCGAGGTCGACACCAGCAAGTCGTTCGTCGCCGGCGAGCGCTCCGGCAGATCGAAGAGCATTTGTTGAACGGCTGCGGTGTGAGCCGCAAACCCGTCGCCCACGCCCCTGGCCTCCGCCTCGTGCAGCGCCCAGCCCGGCGTTGCCAACTCCTGGCGCAAGGCCACATCCCATCCCGACGGGAAAAGCGGATCGGGGGCAGGTGCGTCGGGCTCGAACCGCAGCAACAAAGGTGGCAGCGGCTCATCTCCGGGCGCCGATTCGACTCGGGTGCATGGTTGGCCGGCTACGAGGTTCCACAGTTCGCTCGGTTTCGAGGCTTTGGACTTCGGCTCCGGATGCCCGTACCACCAGGCCCCACTCACGAATAGTCGCTCCCTGGCTCTGGTGGCGGCGACGTAGGCGATCCGCCACTCCTGGCGGACATGGACCTCGCGGAGCAGGTCGTCAGCGGTCCGCTTGTCGATGCCCGGGAAGAGAGGTGGAAGCCACTGACGATCGAGCCGGAACTCGTATGGCAGGTATTTGCCCGCCGTCTTGGTCGGCCCGTACGGATTGTCGAAGCCCTGTGACTGAGTGGGGAAGTTCTTGTCGTAACAAGCGGGGACGAACACGATGTCCCACTCCAGGCCCTTGGCGCGGTGGACCGTGAGGAGGGTCACGGCGTCCTCCCCCGACAGCCGCGCCGTGTCGAGTTCCTCGTTCTGGTCTTCCGACATCAAGGCGAGGTATTCGTTGAACGCCGCCAGGGAGGGCCGACCTTCGAGGGGACTCCAATCCTCGGCCAGATCCAGGAAGCGGTAGAGGTTGAGGCGAGCCGTCAACTGCTCGGTGTCGGAGAGAGCCGCGAGGTCGGTCCAGGCCCCGGTCAGATCGAGGATTCGCCGACACAACTCGACGAGGCTGACGCCCTGGGCGGCTTCCAGCAGCCGCCGGTACTCCGCACCGAACCGCGCCAGTCCGTTTCGTGCCCCTTCGCGAAGGTCGGGTATCTCGTCAAGGTGATCCATGGCCTCGAGCATCGTTCGGGCGGGAGGCTGATCGTGCTCCGCGCGATCGAGCGGGACGTCCGGATTCTCGGAGGCAAGCTCCCGACCGATTCGCTCCTGCCTCGTCACCCACCTGGCCAGATGGGCCAGATCCCCGATGCCCAAGCGAAACCTGCTGCCCATGACGATCCGATAGAGCGCCGGAGCGTCTTCCGGAGTCTGCAGGACCCGAAGCCAGGCATGAAGATCAGCCACCTCGGGGACCCCGAGGAGACCCCCGAGGTTGGCAACCTCGACGGGAACGTCGGCGGCTCGAAGAGCGTCGTGCACCAGGATCATGTCTTTGTTCTTGCGAAACAGGACCGCCATGTCCTTCCAGCGGTGCAACGGCGCCAGCCCGGCCAGGTTGCGTGCGATCCATTCGGCTTCGACGACGGCGTTGTCGTGCCAGGCGACGACCACCTCGCCTCCTATGCGATCGTCCAGAGGGGCCAGCGGCGGTTGGCCGGAGCCGGTCATGGCGCGGATGGCGTTGGCGACCTGCACGATGTTCGGCAGCGACCTCCGGTTGGCGGTGAGGTTGACTGTCGAGGCGTCGGTTCCGTCGAGGTGACCGAAATGACTCGGGAACTGTTCGAAGTTGAACGGCGAGGCTCCTCGCCACTCGTAGATGGTCTGGTCGATGTCACCGACGGCCATGACGGGGAACCCCGTTCCGAAGAGAGCCCGTAAGAGCTCCCGTTGCGCAGGGTTCGTGTCCTGGTATTCGTCGAGCATCACCGCCTGGTACCGCTGCCTGAGCTCGCTCGCGACCTCTGGGTGCTGGGTCACCAGACGATGGGCCAGGACGATCAGGTCGGCATAGTCGGTGACACCGAGGCGGGTCTTCTCCGCTTGATAGTGCCGGAGACCCGCCAGCAGGTCGGCCCTGAACAGCCAGGGCTCGTCAGCAGGCCCGTCCGGAAGCGCAACGTCCTGGGGGAGTCGCAGATGGTCGCCTAGCTGAGAGCCGAGTCGCCGCATGTGTTCCACGTTGTTGGGGTCGGAGATGTTGATGGATGCCAGGGGGACCCGATGCAGGACCGACCGCAGCAGCTGGCGTGAGAAGGTCGGCGTGATGACCTTGGAGCTGCGTTCCACTCCGACCAACGCCCCGAACTCCCGCAGGAGCTGAGCGGCAAAGCCGTGGTAGGTGTGTACTTCGACCTCACGGCCGGATTCGACGTGAGGTGCGAGAAGGACCCGGATCCGGTCGGACAACTCGGCTGCGGCCTTGTTCGTGAACGTGATCCCGAGAATCCGCTCGGGCTCGAGGCCGCGATCGGCCACCAGAGAAACCACTCTCAGGGCGATCGTGGTCGTCTTGCCCGTTCCGGCCCCGGCGGCGACCCGGATGGGGCTCAGCGGTGCCGAGATCACGGCAATCTGTTCGGCGGTAGGCGTGATCGTCATACGAATGCCTCGCGCCCCTCGGGCCAGGCCGGGCAGATCAGCCTGACCGAGCAATATCCGCAATGGAGGCCGGGTGTGGCCGGCCATTCCTCGGCGGCGATTCCGACTCCGATGGTTCGAAGCTTCGACTCGACCAACTCCAGGTTGTCCGGATCGAATTTTCGGACCGGGTTGGTTCCGCCTGCGGCCGGATGCCAGAACTCGGCTTCGGTCGGGCGCCCCTGGGCAGTCAACTCGGGATCGGCGGCCGCGGCCAGGAGGTAGAAGCCGAGCTGCAAGGACTCGCTCGCGTCGGCCACGGTCGGCTGGCGCGAACCGGTTTTGTAGTCGATTACTCGAAGCTGTCCAGCCTCGTGCCGTTCGATCCGATCGGCCCGCCCCACCCAGGTGATTCCGGCGATGTCGAGCTCGAAGCTCTTCTCGGTGTGGGTGGGGATGGCGTTGCCCCCCGGCCATTTCGCGTACATCTTGGCGAGCAGCTCGCGACCTTTCGCCTTCCAGGCATCGTTGAGTACAGGTGACCCGAAGTCGGCGTCGCTGGCCCAGACCTCGTCGAGGATGGCGAGTGTGTCGGGCAAGGTGTTGTGCGGCTGTTGAATCGCGATCGCGCGCGCCTCGGAGCGTTCGAGCACGAGATGGATCAACGATCCGTAGTGTGCGTAGGGCGAGGAGGTATCCCCGGCCCCGAGCCTACGTTCGAATACGTATTGGCGGGGACAGCGGGCGTAGGTCTCCGCCTGGCTTGGTGAAAGCCGGAACGGGGAGGTCACGACCCCGGTGTCAGGACCTCGTTCGGGAGCGCCGGCGAAAGAGACTGCCGACCAGCGGTCGCCGGGCGGATCGCACAAGGTCGCAAGGGCGCTGAGTCGTTGGACTGCCGGTGCCGCGGGATCGGTCAGCAGTCGGCGCAGTGATGCTTGTGCCTCCGCTGAGGTGATCGGTTGGCGATGAGGGTCTGAATGCGGAGGCCCGATTTCGTCGAATGACGTGAGCCCTGAGGCCGCCAGTAGAAATCGGGAGGGCCGGCGCTCGCCTTCGTCGATCGCCGCCGAGGTGGCGGTCCATACGACCCTCTGCCTGGCGCGGGTCATGGCCGTGTAAGCGAGCCGCATCTCCTCCTGCAGCCGAAAACGCATCGAGGTCGCCGGTGACGGCGATTGGTCGGGAGACAGCATCTCGGGTCGAAGCAAGGCGGAGGATCGCCGGAGATCGGGGAAGCTGCCTTCGGCTGCGTCAGCGATGAACACCACGTCGAACTCGAGGCCCTTCGCTTGGTGCAGCGTCGTGAGGGTCAGCTGGTCGCGTCCCGGCCTGTGCAGGGCCAGGAGTGGGGTGGCCTCGAAGTCCTCCGCCTCGGACTGCCTCTGGTATCGGGCCAGCGTCATCGACGGGTCGCGTTCGAACTGGGTTTCCAGCGCCTGCGAAAAGACCGCCCACGCGGTCCGGAATTCTCCCAGGCCGGGGTCGTCGACCAACCGTTCGAACTGGGGGATGGTTGTCCAGATCTTCCAGAAGCCGGTGGCCGCGGGCTCATCGATCGCCCATCCGGGTTCGGCCAGAAGACTGGCCAGGGCTTCCGCCTCGGCCAGCTCGGCAGTGAGGATCTCGGCCCATTTCTTGCCGGTTCGGCGCCGCTCTCGCACGAGATCCCGCTCGGCCGAGAGGGACAGGGAGAACAGCGGTCCCAACAACAGGCGCCGCATCGCCCGGTCGGCCTGGTCGATCAGGCCGCCAACGTCCGGGCTCGGGCTCGACTGCGTCGGGCCCGGTGCGCCCCGGTTCACCTCCGCCTCCGTCCAGGCCGCCTCGACGAGGTCGAAGATGATTCGCACGGCCGGATGGTCGACCATGCGACGATCCGAAGTGTTGTGGGGAATCCGGCGGCGACCGAGTGCCCGCGAAAGCTCCGGCAGCAGCGTTCGGCTCGATCTCGATAGCACCCCGATCCTCGAATAGCCGAGGTTCTCCTCGACGTGAATGCGTTCGACCTCTCCGGCGATCCACTCGGCCTCGGCTGTGGCCTGGTCGAACACGTAAGCCTCGACCCGGCCCGGATGAGGAGCGGGAATGACCGGGCCGGCCGCTCCCGGGAGATCACCTCCGGCGACGATTCTGACGGCCGCGCCGAGGATCTCCTCGGGGACCCGGAAACTGGTGGTGAGTACCAGCCGTCGGGCCGAGTTTCCATCGAGGTCGCGGAAGCGATCGCAGAACTCCGCGACGTTGGCCAGTTCGGCTCCCCGAAACGAATAGACCGACTGATAGGGGTCGCCGGTGACGGTCAGATTCCGGTGGGGGAGGGTGGCCAACTCGAGGAGCCGGGCCTGGGCGGGAGTTGTGTCCTGGTACTCGTCGACCAGCACGTACCGGTATTGGGCGCCAACGGCTGCCGCGATGGCCGGTCGTTCGAGGGCGGCCACGGCCATGGCCAGAAGAGCCCCGTAATCGATGCGACGGCGCGCTTTCAGCTCGGCGTCGTAGCGATCCATGAATTCGGGCAAGGCGCGCCACTGCGGCCGTTCCGATGCTTTCCGGCGGATGTCGTCGGAGGAGAGCAGGCGTTCGCGGCAACGGAGGAGAAAATCGGCCACCTCTTCGGACAGCGTGTGTGACCGAAGCAATGGGCGGTACAGCGCCGGCCAGGAAGCCGGGTCTTCGGTTGCCATAAGTTCAGCCACCAGCGATACCTGTTCGGGGCCGGTCAGAAGGGAGGGGATCTCCTGCCAGGCGAAGGCATCGTTCCCATGTGCCTCGAGGAGACGATGCGCAAAAGAATGGAAGGTCGTTGCGACCGGGCTCGCAGAGGAAAGCGGCGAAGTCGCCCGGCCGGCTATCTCACCCGCCGAACGCCGGGAGAAAGCGAGGATCAGGACCTCGGCGGCGACGGCAAGCCCCGACT
>DATEEG010000321.1:0-2852 GCA_035281305.1 Acidimicrobiia bacterium
GGGGTGTGGCTGGTGTTCACTCCGGTCTGGTCGGATAGGCTCGGTGCGGCTCGCGGAAAACGTCTGCTGGGGTAGATCGGCAAAACCGTTTAGCGAAAAGCCACGACTCGCGAGCGAGCATGGATAACGTCTCATCGCACAAGGTCACCTGACGAGGAGGATCAATAGGCGGAGTTGCATCACGCGATTCACTGTCATGAGCAAGGGCCACGCGAGTGGTCATGAGAGAAAGAAGAGCTGATGGCTGCAAAGAAGGCAGCGAAGAAAGCACCCGCAAAGAAGGGCGCAAAGAAGGCACCTGCCAAGAAGGCCGCAAAGAAGGCCGCAAAGAAGAAGAAGTAACGGCTGTGAAATTCAGGGGCCCCCGGCACCGATCGGGGGCCCTTTCCTTTGGGCTGAGAATGAGATTCGATCGCTAGGTAGTAGCTGCGTTGAGATAAACGGCTTCGCGAGGTCCCCGCAGACTGAGGGCGACCGTCGCTGCCGCCGCAGCTGCCACAGCTACGAGGCCCGGGGCGCCCGCGCCGGTGGCGCCGGCCGCCACAACGGCGACGAGGGCTTGCACCACGATCATCGCCTGGCGCACCGGTTCCCGCCACGACTCGAATCTCTCGTGAAACGCGAGGAGTTTCTCCTGGGAGTCGAGACCGGCCGCCAGGTAGACCGCCAGCCCCCTCACCAGCCCGAACAACCCGCCCAGGGCGATGGCAATCCCGGGGCCGGCTGTCAGACCCCCCATCAGTATCAACAGGTAGACCCCCGCAGTCATGATGTAGGTGGCGAGGCCGACTCCGATCTGCCATCCGAAACCAGCGCCGTAGACCCACGAACGGTACTGATCGAGCCATCGTTCGTTTACCTGACGATCGTGGCCTGGCAGGTGGAAGCCACCGACTCGCCCATCGCTGGCGGCGGCGACCAGGGAAGCCCCGGCGACAATCCACAATGTCACGGTCGTTGTGGCTTCGAGAGCGGCCACCGACAATGCGACCGCTCCCATGACGCAACCGAGGGTCAGGCCGCCGGCGATTGACCCGCTGACGAACCAAACCGAGGTCGATCGGAAGTCATGCCCGCGCCCGGCCTCTGCCATCGGAGTGATCGTCGAAAGCATCGATAGGCCGCAGGGGGACCAGATGGACCGGATCGCGGTGGCGATGGCCACGACGGCGGCGAGGCCAACCAGGGTTGCGGACATCGAAACTCCCCTCGACCGGGTGAACCCGGCTCAGATTAGACCCGCCGTGGCGGCGCATTGCGACCATGGTTTGATTGACTGGTGTCGGAACGAATACGGTAGGTCCCGTGACACCAGACGATCAGGTGGTCGATTCACCTACGGGGTGGGTGGCCAAACACATCAAGGAATACGTCGAAAGCGGGGGTGAGAAGGGACACCGTTGGCGGGGAGTCCCGACGCTGCTTCTCACTACCCGGGGTCGCAAAACCGGCCTCCTCCGACGCACTGCGTTGATCTACGGGCGGGACGGCGATAGCTACGTCGTCGTTGCTTCGATCGGTGGCGCCCCCAAGCATCCCAAGTGGTACCTCAACCTTCTTGCCGATCCGGAGGTCCGGTTGCAGGTTGGGTCGGAGGTCATGGCCGGGAGGGCACGAACGGCCCAGGGAGGAGAAAAGACGCGGCTGTGGCGGGAAATGGCCCGGATCTGGCCCCAATACGACAAGTACCAGGAGAAGACCGACCGCCAGATTCCGGTCGTCGTCATCGATCCGATCTGAATGTTCCCGGTTTTCGTTTTGTAAAGACGCTCCGCCGGGAGGTGTAAGGTCGGGTTAACCGGTTGGCCGGGGCGCATCTGGCGCTCCACACCGATGGTTAGAAGGAGTCGAAATGACTCAAAAGTCGGCGTCCCGTCGCTCGGGCGCGGCAGCCCTAGTCGTCCTCACGGCGACGGCCCTGGTCCTGGTCGGAGGAGTGGCCACCGCGGCCATCGTCCCCACTGTCGTGTTGGGAACCTCGGCGAACTACGCAGTTCTTGGAGGCTCGACCGTCACCAACACAGGAAACAGCGTCCTCAACGGGAGCCTCGGACTGTCACCCGGCACATCGATCACAGGTTTCCCGCCGGGAACAGTCGCGGGCTCGGTCGACAACGCCAACGGCGCCGCCGCCCAAGCCCAAAGCGACTTGACCGCAGCCTATATAGACGCGGCCAGCCGCGTCTTGAACGGCAGCACCACAGCCGATCTGGGCAATCTGGTCCTGGTCGGCGGGGTATACGCCGGGCCGAGCAATTCCGCACTGAGCCTCACCGGCAACCTGACCCTCGACGGCGCGGGGGATCCCAATTCGGTTTTCATCTTTCAGACAGGCTCGACTCTCACGACCGCTTCGGGAAGCTCGGTGAGCTTGATCAACGGAGCCCAGGAGTGCAACGTCTTCTGGCAGGTGGGCAGCTCGGCCACCCTCGGGACCAACTCCGTGTTTGCCGGAAACATTCTCGCGTTGCAGTCGATCACGGTCACGACGGGAGTGACGGTTCGCGGTCGAGCGCTGGCTCGCAACGGCGCCGTGACCCTGGATACCGACACGTTCATTGCGCCCACGTGCAACCTGAGCGTTCCGACCACGACGACCATTCCCGGGGCCACGACCACCGCAGTCGGGGCAACAACCACCGCAGTCGGGGCCACGACCACCGCAGTCGGAGGGGCGACTACGGCGCCGATCACCGGACTTCCATTTACCGGTCTGCCGATGGGCACCACCTTGTTGGCAGCTCTCTCCTCCCTGGTCCTCGGAGCAGCCCTGCTCAGGCGAGGCAAGACCCTGAAAGACTGAACCGGCTTCCCTGCCGAACCTGAGGTGGGCCGCGTGGTGGAGCCTTCGG
>DATEEG010000322.1:0-4209 GCA_035281305.1 Acidimicrobiia bacterium
CTGATTCTCAAACAACTGGGTCTGTTGAACAGCTACTGGGCGTTGATCCTGCCGCTGGTCTTCGACGCCTTCGCCATCTTCCTGATGAAGCAGTTCTTCGAACAGTTGCCCGATGAGCTGATCGAGGCGGCGGCCATCGACGGGGCGTCTGCCTGGCAGACCTTCTGGAGGGTGATGCTGCCGCTGGCGGCCCCGGGTCTGATCGCCCTGACCATCCTCACGGTGCAGGGGACCTGGAACGAGTTCCTCAATCCGTTGATCGCAGTGCCGGCGGCCCCGGAGCTGGCCACGCTGCCGCTGGGCCTGGCCAACGTGCGGGCGGCGTTCGGGGAGGCCCAGCCCTGGAACACGATCCTGGCGGGGAGCCTGATCACGACGATCCCGATCGCCATCGTGTTCTTCGTGTTCCAGCGCTACTTCGTGCAGGGCACGGCGGCCTCGGCCGTGAAGGGGTGACCGCCGAATTCCCGTTTTGGCACGACGAGATGGGGCTATAACCCCATCGTGGCGCGCCAGAACGGGGATCGAGCGGTTGTCGTCGAAGACCTGGTCAAGCACTTCCGGGTCCACCGGCGGGAAGCGGGCGTGGCCGCCGGCGTGAAGAGCCTGTTGCGCCGGAAATACGCCGACGTGCGGGCCGTCGCCGGGGTGAGCTTCTCGATCGACAGAGGCGAGATGGTGGGGTTCCTGGGACCCAACGGCGCCGGCAAGACCACCACGCTCAAGTGTCTGTCGGGCCTCCTCTACCCCACCTCGGGGAGAGCGACAGTGATGGGCTTCACCCCCCACGAGCGCAAAACCGACTTCCTCCGCTCCTTCACGCTCGTGATGGGCCAACGAAACCAGCTGTTCTGGGACCTGCCGGCCATGGAGACTTTTCTCGTCAATCAGGCGATCTACCGGATCCCCCCGGCGGAGTTCGGCAACACCCTGACCGAGTTGGTGGATCTGCTCGGCCTCGGGCCCTATCTCGACAAGCCCGTCCGCAACCTGAGTCTCGGAGAGCGGATGCGTGCGGAACTGGCTGCTGCCCTCCTCCATCGCCCGGCCGTCCTGTTTCTCGACGAGCCCACCCTCGGACTGGACGTCACCGGCGCTGCCGCGGTTCGCTCATTTCTCGCCGACTACAACGTCCGCACCGGGGCCACCGTGCTGCTCACGAGTCATTACATGATCGATGTGACCGCCCTCACCCGCCGTGTGATCGTGATCGACCAGGGTCAAATCCGTTTCGACGGCGATCTGCAAGTGCTGGCCGACAAGACGGCTCCCCACCGGGTCATCAAGGTCACATTGTCTTCCGCGGTCGCTCGGGCCGATCTCGCCGGGTACGGCGAGGTCGAGGCCACCGATGGCCTGACGGCCGTTCTCCGTGTGTCGCGCACCCACACGAAGGACGTGGCTGCCCGACTGCTGGCCGAGCTTCCCGTCGAGGACATCGCCATCGAGGACCCTCCGATCGAGGAGGTCATACGTCAGGTGTTCGCGCAGGAATGACCTTTGCCTATCGGGCCCTGCTCCGGGCCCACGTCGGGTTGGGTCTCGCCTACCGGGCCCGGCTGACGGTGTGGGTCCTCTCCTCGCTGTTCCCCTTGATGATGATGGCGGTCTGGTTGTCGTTGGTGGACGAGGTGGGTCCCACGGCGGGCTGGCGAGTCTCCGATTTCGTCTCCTATTACGCCGGGGGCGCCGTCTTGTTTCACACCACCACTAGCTTCCTCACGTGGGCGTGGGACGCCGACCTTCGGTCAGGCGACATGTCGTTCAAGCTCCTCAAACCCATCGATCCCTTTCATCAGTATTTGACTCAGGAAATGGGCCTGCGGGTCGTGGTCCTGGGGTTCCTGTTGCCGACGCTGGTAATCCTCACACTCCTCCTGCCCGACCTGACCTATCAGCTGACACCAACCGGGTGGTTGATTGCGATCGCGGCGGCGGCGAGCGGCTTCTTCCTGAACGTCTTGATGGCGATGGCATTCGCCACCATCGGCTTCTGGACCACGCAGGCCGGCAATCTGTACTCGCTGTGGTGGGGGCTCGGCGCCTTCCTCTCGGGCTGGATCGCCCCGCTGGCGCTGCTGCCTGAGGTGGTAGCCGATATAGCCGTCCTCATGCCTTTTCGATCGTCGATGGGATTCCCTCTCGAGATCCTGTTGAATCGCCTATCGGGCGGAGAGATCGCCTTCGGTTTCGCAGTCACCGGTATTTGGATCGCGGGCTTTGCCCTGCTCTACCGGCTCGGATGGGCGATGGGTCTCCGCCGCTATCAGGCGGTAGGGGGATGAGACGCTACCTCGCCCTTCTCCGGATCTTCTGGGGGAACGCCCTCAGCACCGAACTGCAATACCGAGCTGCATTCTGGGCGAATGCGTTTTTGAGCCTCTTCTGGCTCGCGTGGGCCGCCCTCGGCGTACGGGCCTACTTCCGCTTTGCAGAATCGGTGCGGGGATGGACGTACGACGAGTTGCTCGTCGTCATGGGTCTCTTCTTTGCGATCAACGGGCTCCGCCAGGCGATCATCCAACCGAACCTGTCGAGGATGGCTGAGTACATCCGGCTCGGGACCCTTGACTTCCTGCTCACCAAGCCCATCTCCAGTCAGTTCATGGTCAGCTTCCGGCATGTAGGGATCTACAACTGGCTCGACCCGATTCTGGGATTGGGGTTGGTGGTGTTCGGGCTGATCCGTCGTGGTCAACCCGTGTCGGTGTCACACATATTGGGGTTTGCGATTCTCGGCCTCGCCGGGGTGGCGGTCATGTACGCCCTCGCCCTGGCGGTGCAGTGCCTGGCCGTTTGGTCGATCGGGGCCGAAGGTCTCGACGATGTCATTCAAGGCGTAGTGGAGGCCGCCCGCTTTCCGGTCGACGTGTACCGGGGCATCGTGCGGGCCGTACTTACCTTTGCCATCCCGGTCGCTCTTCTCACGACGTTCCCGGCCGATGCCCTCTTGGGGCGGTCCTCTTTCGGGCTAGTCGCGATCGCCGTCACGGTCGCGGCGGCACTCCTGTTCGTCACCTCGCGGCTCTGGGTCTGGTCGTTGCGACACTACGCGGGGGCGTCGGCCTGACTTCCCTCCCGTTCTGGCGCGGAGAACCCGCCCCAGGGTGCGGGTTCTCCGCGCCAAAACGGGGTTTTCGACCTCGCTCTGCGCTCGTCTAACTTTGGGTTAGTGAAGCTCTACAACCTCGATCACGTCGGGATTGCGGTCAACGACCTCGATGCCGCCATCGCCGGCTATTTCGATCGATACGGGGTCGAGCCCAACCACCGGCAGGTGGTGGCCGATCAGGGCGTGGAGGAAGCGATGATTCCGATCGGAGGATCGTTCGTCCAGTTGCTGGGTGCCCTGGCTCCGCACACGCCGGTTGGCAGGTTCCTCGAGAGAAAAGGCGAGGGTCTCCACCACATCGCCTACGCGGTTCTGGACATCGATGAGGCTCTGGCCCATCTGGCGGCGCGTGGTGCCCGCTTGATCGACGAGTTCCCGCGGGTTGGCGGCAGCGGCGCTCGTATTGCCTTTGTCCACCCTTCCGACCTGGCGGGTACTCTGATCGAACTCGTGGAGCATCCCGATGGCTGAATTCGAGATCAAAGGCGGGGCCGGTCCCTACGAGGCTGCCGCGATCGTTGCTGTGTTCAACCGGCTGATGGCCGAGGCGTCGGCCGCCCGATCGGCCCGACCGCTTCCGCCCCGCCTCCCAATTTGGGTCAGGGCGTATCAGGGGACGGATCCCGACGATCCGATGCCGGATCTCTCCCCCGAATTCCGAGGCCCGCCTTACCGTTGAAGCTCAAGTCGCCCCGCGAGCCTGCCCCCGCCACTCCTTCGGGTTCGCTTCGCTGAAGCCGAACAGTCGGGCCATCGCCCCGTAGACGACGACGACCGCGGCTGTCGTGATCGCCAACGTCAGCACCGCCATGCCGATTGAGTCGAACGTCAGTTGTCGGGCGACCCACCTCCCGGCGACGGCGCCGGCGATCGCTGGTACGACTCCCCGAACCAGCGCATCGAGCAAAGACGACCGACGAAGGTTGCTCCCGATGAACCAGGCAGCCGCCAATGCAATCGTGTAGCCCCACATCACGGCGGTGCTGGCGGTGGCCACGCCTTCTGCTCCCCATCGGTCGGCCGCCATCAAAGTCGCAGGTACTGCCGCCACTGTGGCGGCGGTTCCGACGAGCACCGGCAGCCACATTCGCCGATGG
>DATEEG010000323.1:0-4729 GCA_035281305.1 Acidimicrobiia bacterium
GCGGAGGAGGCGTGCCGGGCGGGCGTGCAGATGATCAACGACACGGGCGGCCTGGTCGACCCCGGGATGCGGAAGGTGGTGGCCGACTCGCAGGCAGCGGTGGTGGCGGTCTACGTCGAGGGAGATCACCCTCACGACGTCGGCTCTGTCGACACCGGTCCGCGCAAGGCGGCCCGCACAGCTGACGTCTTCCGACTCCGATTGCAGGAACTCGCCGCCGACGGCATCGAGAATGTGGTCCTGGATCCGGGGATCGCACTCAACTATCGGGGGGACTATCGGGCTTACACCAGGCTGCAAATGGAGGTCATCCGCGAGAGCTCAGCCTTGCATGAGCTCGGCAAACCCGTGCTCATCCCGATCCCACGCAAGGCCGAAGACCACCGGGTCATGGCGTACATCACCCTGGCCCTCGAATACGAGGCGGACATCATCCGAGTCCACGACGTCGAGGAAGCCGCCGACCTGGTTGCCCTGTTCGGTCGAACTGCCGGGGTCCCGGCATGAGAAGCATTCTCCACGTTTCGGGCGCCAGCAACGTGGGTCCGGGGGAGCGTCAGGAGATGTTGGAGCGAGGTCGGGCGTTCTTGCTCGCGGCCGGTGTTCCGCCCGACCAGATAGTCCGCCTCGACGTTCCGGTCCGCGGCGGAGGAGAGGATGGCGAGGGACCGTTGAGAACCGATCTCGAACCGCTCATCCCGATGCTTCAGTCGGGTTCGCTGTTCGGCGACAGGCAGGGGGTGATGGTCGTCGAGGCCCAGAATCTCAACGCTGCCGAAACCGTCCTTCTGGCTGATCTCCTGGCCCAGGCCGATGATGAGTCGGTGGCGGTCAGCATGGTTGCTTTTGGATCGCTGCCCGCGGTCCTGAGCAAGCTGATCAAAGCCACCGGCGAGGTCGTAACTGTCCGGAAGATGTGGGAGCGACAGGCGGGAGAATGGCTCGGAAACGAGATTCGCCATCGTGACCTCGTTCTCGACGGCGACGCCAGCGAAGCGCTTCTGCAGCGTTTCGGCACCGACACAGCCGCCCTAGGCCAGGCCCTGGATCAATTGCATGAACATCAGGGCAAGATCACCAGGGCTCTCGTGCTCGATCGGTTTCGCAGCCGTCCCGACGATCCGCTCGTGCATTACACCGACGCCATCTCCGCCGGCAATGTCGGCGAAGCCCTCAGGCGCCTCGCGGACTTCATGACGCATGGTCACCCCCTGGTCCTGCTGGCAGCACTGGAGGGCGACCTTCGCCGTCGAGCGGTAGCTTCGGCTTCCGACGACGAGGAGTCCTTCCGCTCGGCGATCGGGGCGAGGTCGGACGACCGACGAGCAGCACGTCTCTGGCGCGATCGCGGCCGCGTCAACGACTCGTCGTTGAGCAAGGCCCTGGCGGCCCTGGTCAGGGCCGATCGCGTGATGAAGACCCAACCCGAAGAAGTCCACCGGGTAACTCTGGAACGATTGACCGTCGCGTTATGCCGTTGGTACGGAACCCGTCGCAGAGCGTGATGCGTGGTGCGTTGGCGAGCCTTGGGTGCCTTGAACGCACCACGCACCACGCACCACGATCGGGTCTAACCGACCTTCTTCGCCAGTCTTGATTTGCGACGGGCGGCGGTGTTGGGGTGCAACAGGCCCTTGGTGACTGCCATGTCGATTCGCTTCTGAGCCGAGCGGTAGAGCTCGCCGACGTCCTCGCCGGCGGGGGCGCTAGTGACAGCCTTGATGCGGGTCTTCAACTCCGACTTCGCAGCCTTGTTACGGGCGGCGCGAACTTCGTTTTGGCGAATGCGCTTGATTTGTGACTTGATATTGGCCATGAGACAGAGGCAACTCTCTCGAGATGTTGTGAATCGGTATGCCGGTCCTCGTGAATGAAAACCGGACGGTAAACGTCGAACGGCCAGCCCGATTTGGCCGACCGCCAGAGGGGCAACGTTAGCAGCCGGACTCCGCCAGATACAATGCCCGGTGGCCCCCCTTCACCATGTTTCCTCCAGCGCGCATTCGTAATTTCTGCATCATCGCCCATATCGATCATGGGAAATCGACGCTGGCCGATCGGCTCCTGGAAATGACCGGGGCGGTCTCCGCCCGGGACATGCGAGACCAGGTCCTCGATTCGATGGACCTCGAGCGCGAGCGTGGCATCACGATCAAGGCACAGGCCGTCCGTCTCAACTATCAGGCCCGGGACGGTCAGGATTACGTCGTCAACCTCATCGACACGCCGGGCCATGTCGACTTCTCGTATGAGGTGTCCCGATCCCTTGCCGCCTGCGAGGGAGCCTTGTTGCTGGCCGACGCCGCCCAGGGGGTCCAGGCCCAGACTCTCGCCAACGCCTACATGGCGATCAATGCCGGGCTCGAGATCATTCCGGCTCTCAACAAGATCGATCTCGCAGCCGCCGACCCCGAGCGGGTGACCGGGGAACTGGTCGAGATCCTGGGGGGAAAGCCCGAGGAAGTCCTGGCCCTGTCGGCCAAGACCGGCGCCGGAGTCGACACGCTGCTCGAAGAGATCGTGCGACGCATCCCGGCTCCCAAGGGAGATCCCGAAGCCAAGCTTCGGGCCTTGGTTTTCGACAGCTACTACGACATCTACCGCGGAGTTGTCTGTTATGTCCGTGTCGTTGATGGAACGCTGTCGGCTGGCGACCGGATCAGGTTCGTAGTGACGGGCGAGACCCACGGCACTGAAGAGGTCGGCGTCATTACGCCGAAAGCGGTGGCGGTTCAGTCCCTCGGTCCGGGGGAGGTCGGATATCTCATCACCGGCGTCAAAGACATCGGCCGGATCAAGGTGGGCGACACTGTGACCTCGGCCCGTAACCCGGCGACCGAGCCTCTTCCCGGATATGCCGAACCGAAGCCGATGGTCTACTCGGGTTTGTTCCCGACCGACGGTGACGACTTCGAGCGACTTCGGGAGGCCCTGGAGAAGCTGAAACTCAATGACGCCTCGCTGCAATATGAACCCGAGTCGAGCCGCGCGTTGGGATTCGGGTTCCGGCTCGGCTTCCTCGGACTGCTGCACATGGAGATCGTCCGGGAGCGACTCGAGCGCGAATACAACCTCGACCTGGTTGCAACCGCCCCGTCGGTCGCGTTTCGAGTGAGCCTCACCAAAGGCGGGGTGATCGAGATCAAATCCCCCCAGGATCTGCCCGACGCCGACTCGCGCCAGCACATCGAGGAGCCTTATGTCAAAACGATGATCATCTCTCCATCAGAGTTCATCGGCCCCATCATGGACTTGGTCCAAACCAAACGCGGAGAGCACGTCTCGTTGCATTACCTGTCACCCGAGCGAGTGGAACTCACGTATCAGATGCCCCTGGCCGAGGTCGTCTTCGATTTCTTCGACATGCTCAAGTCACGGACCAGGGGCTACGCCTCGCTCGACTACGAACCGTCGGGGTACCGGGTGTCGGACCTGGTGAAAGCCGACATCCTCCTCAACGGCGTGGCGGTCGATGCGTTCTCTGCCATCGTTCACCGGGATAAGGCCTTCGGGTACGGAAAGGTGATGACCGAGCGCCTCAAAGCGCTGATTCCTCGCCAACTTTTCGACATTCCGATTCAGGCCGCGATCGGTGGCCGCATCATCGCCCGAGAGACGGTGAAGGCGAAGCGCAAAGACGTTTTGGCCAAGTGTTACGGCGGTGATATCAGCCGCAAGAGGAAGCTTCTCGATCGGCAGAAGGAAGGGAAAAAGCGGATGAAGATGGTCGGTTCCGTCGAGGTCCCGCAGGAAGCCTTCGTCGCAGCGTTGAGAGTCGACCTGGACGACAAATAAGGCGGTGCACAGGTAACCGAGTGCAACCTTCACAGACCTCGCACACCGGCATCGGCCCGTCACCCACTGTGGATGGCGATCCTCCGCCTGCGGTCGCGACCTCGGACTCTCCCGATTCAGTTCTCCTGGCCGAACAAGCTCGAGGCTGGGCGGCCGCCTACATCCACCTTCCGTTCTGCGCCCGGGTCTGCCCGTATTGCGACTTTGCCGTGGTCGCCGGCCGTGACGACCTCATCGAGAGATACGTGCAAGCAGTCGAGACGGAGATCCGCCGTGAGCGCGACTGGCGACCACTTGCCTCGATCTATGTCGGAGGGGGGACTCCGAGCCGGGTCGATCCTGCGCTGGTCGCGAGGCTGGTCCGGGCCCTCGACGACCGCTTCGGAATCGAGGTCGGCGCCGAGATCTCCCTCGAGGCCAACCCCGAGGATTGGACGCCGGAGGTCGCGGCCCGGTGGGCGCAGGCGGGGTTCGAACGGGTGTCCTTCGGTTCTCAGAGCTTCGATCAGCATGTGCTCGACCGGTTGGGCCGACGTCATCGCCCCGACCAGATCGCAGAGGCAGTGACGGCGGCGCGTGCCGCCGGGTTCCGATCGGTGAACCTGGATCTGATTTTTGGTACCCCGGGCGAAACCCCGGTTAGTTGGAATGAGACGCTTGATCGGGCGGTCGCCCTCGATCCCGATCACGTTTCCTGTTACGCCCTCACCGTCGAGCCGGGAACCGAGTTGGGCAGAGCTGTGGCGGGGGGAGCACCCGCACCCGATCCTGACCTTCAGGCCGACTTCTACGAAGCGGCTTGCGACCGACTGGTCGCGGCCGGATTGGTGCGGTACGAAGTCTCGAATTGGGCGCGGCCCGGTCACGCCGTGCGGTACAACCTGGCGGTGTGGGCCCAGGCCGAATACCTGGCCTTCGGCATGGGTGCCCACCG
>DATEEG010000324.1:0-2562 GCA_035281305.1 Acidimicrobiia bacterium
CGGCCAGGATAAAGACCTCGCGCTCGCGTGCCGTAAGCACGTTGAGCATGGACCTCTGCGCTCGCTCCCCCCGGCGGCGCTGGACGACCGTTCGCAGAAGCGGACCGAGGAGGAGAGGGCTCACCACTGAGTTGCCCGAGGCGACCTGATGGATGGCGTCTGCTAACTCGTCATCCGACGCCGCCAGGTCGATATAACCCTGGGCGCCGGCGTCGAGGGCGGCCAGCATGACACTGGCGTCGTGGGGACCTAAGGCCAATACCGGCACCTCGGGAGGGATGTTCTCGATGGGAACATGACCTGGTTCCCATACTGCTATGTCGAATCGGGCTAGCGCGTCCCGGTCCTGCCCCTCGACCATGACTTCCACTTGATTTGCGCCCAGAGCAGCCTCCAAACGAGCCGTCACCAACGGGTCCTGGATAAGCACCGCGCACCGCAGATCGCCCGATCGTCCATTCCGCCCCACCCGGATATGCTAAATCACCCGCGGGAAAGGCCAATAGGGATTGAGTGGGATCGAAGACCAAGACAGCGCCTGGCTGCTTGATGTGGCGCAGGGCCGGGCGGCCGGACCACCCTCCGACTCACTACGACTGCTTGAGCTGGCGTACCGCCACGGATTGATAGGGCTCGTGGCCGATCAGGCGTCGCCAGCCTTCTGGCCACGGTCGGCACCGATTTATGCGCGGTTGGCGGCGCGTCAGCAGGTCATGCTCTACCACCTGCGTGCTTTGGCAGAGCTCTTTTCGGCTAACGGGATCCCGCTAGCGGTCCTCAAGGGGCCCTGGCTGCGAGAGTGCGCCTATGAACGGCCCCAGCATCGAACCTTCTCCGATCTAGATCTCTTGGTTCCCCGGGAGGCATTGGGCAGTGCCCTCACCCTTATTCAAGAGCATGGCAGGTTGCCGTCCATCCCTCGCCAACGGCCTGAGGCTGACAAGCGCGAGATCCCCTTAACTGACCCATCGGGCGTGACCTTCGCTGTCGATCTCCATTGGGACATGTTTTCGTATGGTCAGCTCCGCGGGCGGGCCCGAGCCGCAACCGACGAAGGTTGGAGAGATTCGTGGCAGCGGAAGGATCCTCCCCTGGCGAATCTTTGGCAACTGTCCGCGCCAGCAACTTGGTCGTTTCTCTCCTGTCATGCCATCTTCGACCATCGATTCCGACTCATCTTGTTCCGCGATTTGGCGGAACTGGCCCGGACCCCGCCTGACTGGGAGGAGTTGGTCGACTTTGCCAGCCGTAATTCACTTCGAACCCCGGTCCACCTGGCGCTCTCATTGGCCAAGCGGTGGGTGGGAGCCGACATACCCGCCAAGGTGATCGCGGATCTTCGCGTTCGTAGCTTCGTCTTGCATGCCACGCACCTGCTCTCCGAAAAGGCCGACCCCGTCACCTTTGACGGTCATCGACCCCACCCACTGAACCTGGCGATCGTCTTGGTCCATGATGAGCGGCGAGAGAGGTTGAGGTTGCTGGCCAGGGCGCCTTGGGCGGTACCCGGTTGGCTGCGGAAGGTCAGGGCCCGGCCCAGGGTTGTAGATCGGCCTCGAGCAGTCATCGTTGTGGCCGGGACTCGCCGACGGGGGGCGGAGGTCTTCGGTGAACAGTTGGCGCAGGGTCTGTCTGATGCCGGGTGGCAGAGCGATCTGGTCGCACTCACTCGGAGCCCTTACGGCCCCGAGATAACCGCCGAAGTCGTTAACACCGGGGGTGCACCTCTGCCTCGCTTCGGCCTGAGGTCTGCGCTGCGACTGAGGCGACATCTCAAGGCACTCGGGCCAGACATAGTTCTGGCGAACGGATCCGCCACCCTCAAATACACCGCCGCGGCGCTCGTTGGTCTTCGCCGGCGCCCAGCATTTGTTTATGCCTCGGTGGGTGAGCCGCGTTACTGGACGAGGACGGGCTTGCGGTCGCTCTTCCAGAGACTGCTGCTCTCGAGGACCGACCAGATACTGGCCGTGTCCGCTGAAACCGCTCGACAGCTGGTTGAACACCTTCATCAGCCTTCAGAGCGGGTCTCCGTCGCCGAGACCGGCGTCCCCGCCGAATTCCTCAACATCGGCCGCAACGGATTCCACCCCGAGCTACGGATACTGGTTCTGGGCAGTCTCAGCGACGAGAAGGACCCTCTCAAGGCCATCGATGTCGTCGCCGAACTGTCCAAGAGGCATCAGGCTGTCTTACGTTTCGTAGGAGCCGGCCCGCTGGCAACGGAGGTCCAGGAGCATGCGGCCGGACTCGAGGTCGCGGTCGATCTTGTCGGTGCAGTGTCCGACGTCGGACCCGCCTTAGCTTGGGCAGACGTGCTCCTCCTCACATCAAGAACCGAAGGGCTTCCCGGGGCAGTGCTGGAAGCGGGAGCGGCGGGGGTACCCGCCGTCGGCTTCAGCGTCGGGGGAGTAGCGGAGGCCATCATCGACGGGGAAACTGGATTTGTGGTGCCTCCCGGCGATGTGGCTACCGCTGCCGCGGCACTGGCCCAACTGGCTGAAGATCCTGACCTGGTCACTCGCATGGGAGACGCCGCTCGGCGTCACGTTGCCAGTCGAT
>DATEEG010000325.1:0-3184 GCA_035281305.1 Acidimicrobiia bacterium
GCAGTTCCCTGGCAACAACCGCTGCTCGAGGAGGCTGCGGCATCCGCCCGCCGTGCGCTCGGTGATGGGTTCGATGTCGAGTTCGCCCGCGGCAGAGGACTCTCGACCGATCAGGCGATCGAACTGGCCCTCGACCGCCTCGCCGGACCGGTGGAAGACCAGGTCCTCCTCGTCGAGTCACTGAGATGACGAGAAGAAGCCCCGCCGGAGCGGGGCTTCTTCTGTCTCACCCGGGACTGCTTGGTTCAGGCGATTTGCGTAATCCGATTCTGCGGGCCGGGGGTGACCGGGGAATTAGCGGCGAAATACGCCACTAGGGCATCGAGGTCGATATCGCCACCGAGCCGGTCGGTGCCCCCGATCAGAACGCTGAAGCCGTCACCACCGTCGGCCAGGAAGCTGTTGACGGTCACCCGGTAACTGGCCGCCAGATCGAGCGGGGTGCCACCGATCATGATCGAGGCCGGGTCGACCTTGCTACCTACCGGCGCCGACGCGCTCCAACTGTAAGTGAAGCCCTCCGAGACCTGGAGCACGGTGTTGCCGGTACTGCGGAACTGCTGCTCCAGCAACGCCTCGATCTGGGTCCCGGTCAGTGTCATAGTCACCAGGCTGTTGCCAAAGGGCTGAACGGCAAAGGCCTCGCCATACGTGACGTTCCCGTCGCCTTCCCCGACCGGGCTACTGACAAAGACCAACCCGGCGTCGGTCCGGATTCCTCCCGGGTTCATGAATGCGACCACTGCCCCGCCGGTCGTCGGGTCGCTGGTGGCAGCTAGTTGGGCATCGGCGATCACATCGCCGATGGCCGCCTCTCCGGCGGCGTTATAGATCTCGGGAATGTTGGTGGTGATGGAGCCGATGATCGTGTTGGCCAGTGGCGCCGACAGGACGCTGTACTTGTCGATCAAAGCGGTGAGATCAGGGGCCGGATCGACGAGGCTCTGATAGGTGGGCACGTTGTCGATCGATACGACCGTCATATCTTTGGTGACGCGGTCGAGCACGACGTCGATGTCGGTATAGAGCCGACCGTTGTTGTCCGCCATGGTCACGAACTTGCCGTCCACTTCGCAGGCGAATTCGTCGTTGACGTGGCCGGCGATGACGAGGTCGACGGCATCGTCGAAGCCTTCGACGATCGACTTGAGGGGATCGGTCAGACCGTCCGCACAGTCGTCACCTTCGGGGCCGCCACTAGAAAAGCCTCCTTCGTGGAGCAGGACCACGATCGCTTCGACACCTTTCATCTGCAATTCGGGCACGAGAGCGTTGACGCTCTCGACTTCGTCTTCGAACGTCAGGCCGGCAACTCCGGACGGAGTGACGATCGTCGGAGTCCCCTCCAGGGTCATTCCGATGTAGGCGACCCGTACTCCCTGATAGTTCTCGATCGCGTAGGGAGGAAACAGTGTCTCACCCGTGGCGTCTACGGTGACATTGGCCGATAGATACTGGAAGTCGGCACCAGCGAAGCCGTCGCCGTCGAGACAGCCGTCGATCGGATGACAGCCACCCTCTTGCATGCGAAGCAACTCCGCCGGGCCCTCGTCGAACTCATGGTTGCCGACCCCGGCGAGGTCCAACCCGATCAAGTTCATCGCTTCGATCGTCGGCTCGTCGTGGAAGAGAGCCGAGATCAGGGGCGAAGCGCCGATGAGGTCGCCGGCCGAGACCATCACGGTGTTCCTCACCCCCTCCTCCGCCCCCCGAATGTGGGATGCGAAAAAGTCGGCTCGGCCAACAGGCTGCCCGAGCCATAGCTGATCGGGGCTAGGTGCAATCGCTCCGTGGAAATCGTTGATCGCCAGGATTTGCAGTTCGATCGGTGGTGGACCGACCGCCCCTGCCGGCACGGCCCACCCGACAGCCAGCATTGCAATGACAACGAGCAAGGTTCTTGTTCGCATCGAATCTCCTCCACTTGGGCCCGATGGGGCGCTGTCCCTCTCGCCACCCTAAACGGGTTGGGCGACTGCTCGCCACCAGGAACTAGACAGCGCGGGGCGCTGCGTCGCCTCCTTCGAGACCGTCGGCACCCGAGGCGGAAACAACGCCACTCCCAGAGGACTTTCGGCCCTTGGCGGTCGACCCGTGATCCATGCACATTGGCGGTTGGTATCTCGACGAGAGGATGTGCCATGAGTCGAGCCACAACCAAGGTCTCCCTGGAAGCTGTGGAAGGCCTCTCCGATCTACTGCCCGCCCCCGAGTCCGTGGATGTCACGATTGAGGTACTGGATGAGAGTTTTGGCGACCAGCTCGAGGCCGACCGCCTTCCCTGGCACGCGTTGGTGTATGACGCTCGGAGCGATGTGATCGAATTGTCCGTTGGCGGGCGCGATCGGCGACTCCCTGTGGTGTTCCGGCACTCGATCTCCGGGCCAACCGGCCTCTGGTTGGAGCAGGAAGACGGGCTACCTGTGGCGTTGATGATCGAATCGACGGACAGTGCGAAAACAATCGTCCGGTTCCATCGACACGCCGCCCTCGGCGCCGGAGAGTAGGCAGACGGGCCGGACCTCGGTCGGTCCCAGTCAGGTTGCCTCCCAGGGCGCTGCAGAGCGACGAAGGCCAGACTCTGGGCCGATGATGGTGAGCAAACGGGCGTACCGCGAGATGACTAGCGTTTTGTCGGAGGTCGCAAATGGCTCAGCATCCGGTCGAAATCATTCTGATCAAGCAATGGGCCAGTCTGATCGCCGTGCCGGTGTGGATCTCAGACGCGGATGGCCGACTGATCTACTACAACGAGCCGGCGGAGCAAATCCTTGGTCTCCGATTCGAGGATGCGGGCGAACTGTCGGCGGACCGGGTGGCCGAGGTGTTTGTCATCAGCGACCTCGACGGCTCGCCTCTCGCCGATGACGAGATCCCACTGCTGTTCGCACTCACCAAGCACGTCTCCACCCACCGCCGACTCCGCTTCCTGAGGGCTGACAAGAAGTGGAGCGAAATTGCCGTCACGGCCATCCCGATAATTGGTGAAGGGAACCGGAACCTCGGAGCAATGGTGACAATGTGGGAATAGCTCCGGCATCACCAGGGAGGTCCGGGTTACCGCTCGCCGGCTTCGGCGTCTAGCGGTCGGGAAGCGGTCTGCCGGTCAGGAGTCGGTAGGACGTCTCGATCGCCTCGGCATCGGCATCGGGAATTGTCACCAGGTCCAGTTCTCGATCGAAGA
>DATEEG010000326.1:0-2758 GCA_035281305.1 Acidimicrobiia bacterium
CGTCGGTGCGTCAGCTCCCAGTGCCACCGTCTCTTTGAACAGTTGGCGAAGGCTCGGCTCGGCCGCTGACAGAACCGCGACAGCGTGGTCGTCGAGGCCGAGGCGGGCATAGCGGCGGCGACGATCGGCCGGCAGCTCGGGCATGGCCGAGCCCACCTCCTTCAACAGGCCTGCGGAGATTTCGACCGGCACCAGGTCGGGCTCGGTGAAATACCTGTAGTCGGAACTTCCCTCCTTGCTGCGCATGGACTTGGTAATCCCGGCTTCTTCGTCCCAGTGCCTGGTTTCCTGGACGATCCGCTCCCCTGCCTCGATCGCCGAGATCTGACGGGCGATCTCGGAAGCCACGGCGCGTTCCAAGGATCGAAACGAGTTCATGTTCTTGATCTCAACCTTGGTTCCCAGCTCGGTCGTTCCCACCGGCCGCACCGAGACATTGGCGTCGAAACGGATCGAACCTTCTTCCATCCTGGCGTCGGATACGTCCAACTCGGCCACCACCGCCCGAAGTTCCTGGGCATAGGCGCGGGCCTGCGCGGCTGATCTCATGTCCGGTCTGGAGACCACTTCGACCAGTGGCACTCCGGACCGGTTGAAATCGAGCAGGGTCGACGTGGCTGAGTGAATCCTGCCCCCGAGACCCTCGTGAAGGCTTTTGCCGGTGTCCTCTTCCATATGGGCTCGCTCGATCCCCACGCGGAACTCTTCACCGTCCACTACGACGTCAAGCCACCCGTCCGAGCAGATAGGCAGGTCGAACTGGGAGATCTGGTAATTCTTCGGAAGGTCGGCGTAGAAATAGTTCTTTCGATGAAAGACGGAGCGGGGTGCTATCTCACAATTGAAGGCCAGCCCGATTTTCGTTATCCACTCGATGGCGGTGGCGTTGATGACGGGCAGCGCCCCGGGCAGGCCCAGGCAGGTCGGGCACACATTGGTGTTGGGCTCCTCACCGAACCCGACCGCGCAGGAGCAGAACATCTTCGAAGCGGTTTTGAGCTCGACGTGGACCTCGATCCCGATGACCGGTTCCCAGTTGGCCGATGTCATACCGCCGCTCCGGCCAGCTCCGGCCTCGACGAAAACTGCGCCAGTTGCTCAACCGCGGTGGCGACCCTGAAGAGCATTGCCTCGCCCAGGGCGGGAGCCATGACCTGGAATCCGATCGGCAGCCCGCCATCGTCGAGGCCGATCGGCACAGACATGGCGGGATGACCTGAGAGGTTTGAAGGGATGGTGCACACGTCGGAGAGATACATCGCCAGGGGATCTTGCGTCTTGGCCCCCAGTTCGAAGGCAGTAGTGGGACTGGTCGGCGAGATCAGAACGTCGACTCCCTCATAGACGGCGTTCAACTCTGAGATGATCTTGGTCCGCACTTTTTGGGCCTGGCCGTAGAACGCGTCGTAGTAACCGGCTGAGAGGGCATAAGTTCCCAGGAGGATTCTGCGAGTCACCTCGGGTCCGAAACCATCGGCCCGGGTTCGGGCCATCATGTCCTCGACCGTCTCTCCTTGGACCCGCCGGCCGTATCGAACCCCGTCGAAGCGGGCCAGGTTGGACGAGCACTCGGCCGGAGCGATCAGGTAGTAGGCCGAGAGGGCGGTATCAAAGCTCGGTAGAGACACTTCGACGACCTCGGCGCCCGACGACGCCAGCTTTTCGACCATCGTGCGAGTCGCGGCGACCACGGCGGGCTCGTATCCGTCACCACCGAACTCTTTGACCAATCCGATCCGCACACCCTCGACACCGCCATCCATCGACGAGCGGATTTCCGGAACCGGACCGGGATATGACGTGCCGTCTTTGGGGTCGTGGCCCGCCACTACCTCGAAGAGGCTCAACGCATCGGCCACCGATCGGGCGAAGGGCCCGATCTGATCGAGGCTCGAGGCGAACGCCACGAGGCCGAAACGGCTGACCAGTCCGTAGGTGGGCTTGAAACCGACCACTCCGCACAGCGAGGCGGGCTGACGGATCGAGCCGCCGGTATCCGACCCGAAGGCGCCCAGCGCCGACCCGACCGCGACAGCCGCAGCTGAGCCCCCTGAGCTGCCGCCGGGAACCCGGCTGGGATCCCAGGGGTTGCGGGTCGGTCCGAACGCCGAGTTTTCCGTAGATGAGCCCATGGCGAACTCGTCGAGGTTGGTCTTGCCGACGATTACCGCCCCGGCCTGGCGCAACCGGGCCACGGCGGTGGCGTCGTAGGGCGGCCGGTACCCGGCGAGGATCTGCGATCCACACGACGTCGGCAAGCCTCTGGTGCAAAAGTTGTCCTTCACTGCGATCGGAATGCCATGGAGGGGGCTGAGGTCCTCATTGCTGGCTAGCCGGGCGTCGGCCGCCTCGGCCTGGGCCCGGGCTCCGTCGTGGTCGATCACCAGATAGCAATGCAGTTCCGCCTCGGTCAGGGCGGCGCGTTCGAAAATTGCCTCCAGCAAAGCGACAGCGGAGATCTCTCTCGACCGGAGCCTGGCCCCGGCCTCGGCGATCGTGAAGTCGGGAATCATCGGCTGTCCAGCGCCGGCGGCACGACGATGTATCCGCCCCTGACTTCTGGCGCCTGGCCCAACACCTCTTCCCGATCGAGCGACGGTTCCACCACATCGGGACGAAACCTGCTGGCCAGGTTGAGAGGGTGTGAAGTGGGTTCCAGGCCGCCCGTATCCAACTCCTGCACGCGAGCGGCATGGTCGAGAATCACCCCGAGTTGACTCCGGTAGCCCTCCAACTCCTCGTCGGTGAGCGCAAGACG
>DATEEG010000327.1:0-5782 GCA_035281305.1 Acidimicrobiia bacterium
GATCTGGGAATGGAGCCCCGACCTCGATGCCCGGCTGCTCGGGCCGGGCGGCTCCATGCTCTGGGACAGCGCCTGCCCTCTGGCAGGAGAATGTGGAACGGTCGGTCAGTCCGAGGTCATTACCGCCACCGCCAGCCAGGCCGGCGAGTATCGCATCGAGATCTACGCCTTTACCGGTTCGCCCAACAACGGGCTGGGGGGCGGCTTCATCATCGACCTCTTCTACGGCCCCGCCGGCAGCGCTCCCCCGCCCACCAATACTCCACCTGAGGCCTCAAATGACGGCTTCGTCACCGACGAAGACACGATCCTCACCGCGCCGGAACCGGGGGTTCTCGGCAACGACAGCGACTCCGATGGCGACCCCCTCACGGCGGCGCTGGTCAGCGGAACAACGTCGGGCACGCTGAGCCTCAACACCGACGGATCGTTCTCCTACACCCCCAATCCCAATTTCAACGGCACCGACTCCTTCGTCTACCGGTCCAGTGACGGAAAGGGCGGAACGGATCAGGCGACTGCGACCATCACGGTCACCCCCGTCAACGACCCGCCCATCGCCAACGCCGGACCCGACCAGATCCTGACCGACACTGACGGCAGCGGCGCCGAGTCGGTGACATTGAGTGGAACCGGGTCGAGCGACCCCGACGGTGGGTCGATCACCTATTCCTGGACGGGCTCTTCGGTCAACGTCACCGGACCCACTCCGACGATTTCACTTCCCGTCGGCACCCACAGCTTGACTCTGACGGTCAGCGACGGTCAGGCGACGTCGTCCGACTCGGTGACAGTCACGGTTCAAGCCCAGACTTCCTCGAACGCCATCCACGTCGGCGACCTCGACGCCACCAGCGTTTGGAACGCCCGGCGGACCAAGTGGATGGCCCAGGTGACGGTCGTAGTCCACACGGCCGGAGAAGCGCCGCTCGCCAACGTCAAGGTGACCTTCGGGTTGAGCGACGGCACCGCCAAGTCGTGCATCACCGGTAGCAACGGGACCTGCGTGGTCTCGAAAGAGAAGGCGGCCAGCGTTGCGAACCTCACTTTTACGGTTCGCAACCTGGTGAGCAGCGGTCGCGTCTACTCGTCTGGCTCCAACCACGACGTCGACTTCGGCAGCGACGGGTCCACGATCGTCGTGACCCGGCCTTTGTAAAAACCGGGAGCCCCCCGGCGTCGTTAGATCGACCTCCGGAGCCTCAGGCGGAAACGCGATCCAGGTGCTGGAGGAGGTCGTGGGCGGCCAGCTCAACTTCTTTGTGACGCCACTCCGAGGCCCGGTAGACACAGGCGATGAGCCCGGTCCGGTGGATCCGTCGAAAGTCGCCGTAGACAAAGGCGTAGCGCGCCTTGGTCTCGTCGTTGGCGCCGTCGGTGAGGCCCAGGTGCCATTCCCCAAACTCGTCCCACCCGTGGTTCTCGAGGTAGGCGTTCTCGTCGTCGGCGCCGGGTTGGCTATCGCCCCAGTCGCTGTCGAGCACGTACTGGCGAGCATCGATGAGGCGACGGGCCTTGGCGACGGCGGCTTGGTTCAGCGTGTACGAAGCCATGGTTGTGAATACCCGGGCCCTATCCGGGTGAAACCGCTGGCGTCGGGGTCCTGCGCCGGCGGATGTTGCGGGAGTGCAGGTACACGGCCAAGAGAACGAGCGGGACATGAATGGCGGGAAGATTGTGGGCCAGCCACTTCGGTAGGTAGAGGTCGGTCACCGATCCGCTCTCGGCACCGAGTTTCTCGGCGAGGCCGGTGAGGGGACACCTCGCACCATTGGCCAAAAAGACGGCGGTTTCGCCGGCGACGATGGCCGCGGCGATAGCCGCCGCCCGATCCGAACGACCCCGCAGCCCCTTGTAAAGCACAAACATCATCGACGCCTCGACCGAGAACCAGATCAACGTGTGAACCGCCTTCAACGCGACCAGGGCCGGTCGCTCCCGAGTTGAAGAATTGGTCACGACGGGTCGAGGAACCCGGGATCACGAGCCACGGCGGCAAGAGTCGTCTGCCGGATCATCTTCACATACTCGCATCAGATGCAGGCTCGATCCTTACCGAGATGACTAGTCACTCCGCCGACCAACGAAATGGATCTACGGTCCCATTGATTTTTCATCGCTAGCGGCGGGGCCGGGGGGTAGCTTCTCGATGCTGGGTGCAAACCCTGCTGGTGGGGAAATCTGGGGCAACGAATGGGAGGCAATTATGAATTGGTTGTTTAAACGCGCGCCCGGGTCACGGCGCTGGACAGCGACAGCGCTGGCTCTGGTACTGGTGTCGAGCGTGGTAGCGGCGGTCCCGGCCTTCGCGGCGCATCCGGAAGCGTCCCTGACCGGCAGCAATTTCGAGATCGACCTCGATGCCAACCTCAAAGTCAACGACGCGAGCCCGTCGATCGACTGGGCCAACGTCAGTGAGATCCGCCGGGCCGACGCCCCAACCGGAAGAAACGACGATTCTTACGCCGGGGGCGCCAAGGAAGACGACACCTGTCCCGGTACGACCACCGGATCCATCCCCAACAACAAGAGCGACCTGCTCAGCTTTGGGGTTTACACAGAGCCGGGAAATCCAGGTTTCCTCCATCTGTTCTGGACCCGTGTCAACGAACCCAGCGGCACCACCCTCATGGACTTCGAGTTGAACCAGTCGGCCGCTGACTGTGGCAACGGAGTCAACCGGGTACGCACAGAAGGCGACCTGCTCATCGAGTACAAGATCGAGCAAGGCGGAGCGGCAGCGACCATCGTCGTGCGGGAATGGACCGGAACGGTCTGGGGTCCCGAGCAAGACCTGACCGCCGTTGGGGCCGCGACCGGCACGATCAACAACTCGGCGATCCCGGCCGCGGAGTCAGACGGGCTCCTCACTTCGGGTTCGATCAGCCCCCGAACCTTCGGCGAGGCTTCCCTTGACCTGAACTTCATCTTCGACGAAGGCTCGTGCACGTCGTTCGGAAGCTCCTTCCTCAAGAGCCGTGCGTCGGACAGCTTCACCTCGCAGCTGAAGGACTACATCGCCCCGCAGCCGATCAACATCACCAACTGCGGGACCGTGATCATCCGTAAGCAGACCGACCCCGAGCAGAACCCCAACACGACCAGCTTCGGGTTCACCAAGGCCTTCGCCACCGATCCGTCGTCGGCCAACACCTTCAGCCTCATGGACGACGGTGTGCAGACGTTCAACAACGTTCTGTTCGGCACGGGACTGACCGTGAGCGAGAATGCGCCCCCATCGGGTTGGACCCTTCAGGGCGTGAACTGCAGTGCAAGCACCGGGGTCACACCGAGCGTCGTCGGGGCGACCGTCACGTTCGCAATCGACAACGCCAACGATGTTGTCGATTGCACCTACACCAACCAGGCCCGGGGCTCGATCATCGTGGAGAAGATCACCGATGACGGAACCGGAGCGTTCCAGTTCACTTCGGGCACCCTGACCCCGGCGTCCTTCGCGCTGACCACCACGGCGGCGGGAGCGGCCGGCAAGGACTCGGACACGTTCGCCGACCTGTCGCCGGGCACGTACGACGTGGCCGAGACGGTGCCGGCGGGTTGGAACCTGGTCTCGGGGACTTGCAGCGATGGCAGCAGTCCGGCTTCGATCGGCCTTAGCGCCGGCGAGACGGTCACCTGCACGTTCCACAATGCCCGAGAGACCGGAGCGATCCTCATCACCAAGACCCGCAAGCACGCCGCGGGCGGCTCCGGGGACCAGCCGCATGCGGGAGTCACCTTCACCGTGACCGGGGGCAACCTCCCGGCCGCAGGGATCGTGGGCGTCACCAACGCCAACGGGGAACTCTGTGTCGGCGGGCTCGTCCTGAGCGGCTTCGTTGGTGGCTACACGGTGACCGAGACAGTTCCGGCCGGTTACGCCGCCGACGGGGCGACGGCCAAGGCCGTGTCGGTTACGACCGAGTCCACCTGCGGCGACGACAACGAGGCGAGTGTCAGCTTCGGCAACACCCCGTTGACCGATGTCACCGTCTCGGTGAACTCGCAAGTAGTTGGTGGCACCGCTTCGACGATGCAGTGCACCGATGCTGAGGGGACCGTTTACAACGGCGCTACCACGGCGGGCGGAGACGGCTCGCTCACCGTCAGCAACCTGCTCCCGACCGATCCGACCGTGACGCTGACCTGCACGATCACCATCGATCCGTGACAGGAGCGTGACGACCGACCAAATCGAGGGGTGGGGCCAGGTGACCGGCCCCACCCCTCTCCATCTGGCGGCCAGTTCACCGGGGCGGCAGGGTGATTCCGACGATCACCGGATCGTGGTCCGACACTCGATAAGGCAGCGGCTCGAAGAGGGCATCCTGGGCCGGCAGCTTGAAGGTCATGTCGTAATCGAGGATGTCGGGCTCATCGACGTTGATGTGAAAGATCGTCAGGCCCTTGACCCAGTTCAACAATGATCGGGTGGCGAGGGCGTGGTCGAGAGTCCCCAACTGGCCGTCGAACACCAGGGTGTAGGGCTCCTCGTCGAACTGAGCAACCAGATTGGTGAGACCGCCCGCCACCAGCGTGTCGATCGGATCCTCCATCATGTAGCTGTTGTAGTCGCCGATGGCCAGCACTCCGCTCGAGGTGTCGTCCAGCACGTCGATGAAGTCGAGCAAGACCTCGGCCTGGGCCACTCGGGTCAGGTTGCAGTCGCCCTGCCCGTCACCGGTGTTCGGATCTCCCAACGCGGCGCAGCTCGACGACTTGGACTTGAAGTGGTTCACCACCACCGTGAACGGCTGGCGGCTTCCGCGGTCGGCCACCGCCCGGAAGGTCTGCGCCACCGGCGGCCTCCCCAGAGGCTCGACGATTCCGGGCAGCGAGACGTCGAAGGCGTCGTCGGCGATCGTCTGGCCGGAGCCAACGGGACGCACCGCCGCAGGGCGGTAGATGATCTCGTTGCGAATCGGGTAGTCGTTGTAATGGTCGAGCTCGCCGATCCAAGCCCAGGTTCCGGCCCCCTCGACCTCATTGAGCTCCTCCACCAGCGTGAGGATGGGATCGTGGGCGCGGTCGCCGTCGTCGGTACGAATGTCGTTTTCGATTTCCTGGATCCCGATGATGTCGGCATCGAGCGCCTGGATGCCGACCAGGAGCTTGGCGAGTTGGCGCTCGTATTCCTCGACGGTGTCGGCGCCCCGGCACTCGAGGGTGCCGGTCGGCCCGCAGATGTCGGGGCCAAGGTCGAGGGTCGTGAAGAAGTTGAGCACGTTGAACGACGCCACCCGCAGCGTGCCGTCGATCGGGTCGGGGACGGTCGGGCGAGGGTTCGCCACCACGTGGGTCGCCCCCTGGGTGGGCTGGATTCGGTACAGGTTGAAGGCGTGTCCCATCACCCCGGTCACGTCCTGGAGGATGTCCCCTCCCCGGAAAGTGTTGGTGAGGTCGAAAACCCCGCCGTCGGGGTGCCGCGCCGGGTCAGAGTTCTGGCTGTTGCGCCCGTCGTCGAGGGTTATACGGGACAGCAGATTCGCTGACAGGACCGCCGCCGCCTCGGCGGATCCGGGTTCGGCCACCTCGGTCGGCTGGAACTGGCGGGCAGTAGTCAGGACGATCTCGTTGAAGCGGTCGAAGTTGAAATACTCGGATATGTAGAGGTCCTGCTCGAAGCTGACGAGCATCCCCTCGTAGCGCTCGAACTCGTCGGCAACGGCGACCGGAAGCGAGATCGCGGTGGCGCCGATGGGGACGCCGCTTCCCAGAACCGAGAGACCGGTGACGCTGCTGAGCTGGGTCTGACCGCCGAACTCGCCCGCTCTCCCGGTGA
>DATEEG010000328.1:0-2266 GCA_035281305.1 Acidimicrobiia bacterium
GCGATACAAGCCCTCCAGGGTGAGAACCCCGATCTGGTGACGCTGCTGACGCCGCAGGTGTTCGACAGCTCCGATCAGGACGCCCTCACCGGTCTTTACGACCCGGCCCAGCAAGTTGGCTGGAGCACGTACGTCGAGATCGATCCGTACACGACTTACGAGGCCGCCCAGGTCTCGGCATGCGCGGGACCAGGGGAATGATCTAAGGCCAGTATGACAACCGGGGCCGGACACGATCCGCGGGTCCGGCCCCCCAACCCCGAAAGACGTCGCTTGAGCACCAAACCGGCGCCCGATATCCCGGCCCTGTTGGAGACCTCCGCCATAGCCAAGAGCTTCGGCTCGGTGGTGGCGTTGCGGTCGGTGGATCTGCGGGTCCATCCCGGCGAGATCCACGCCCTCCTGGGGGCCAACGGGGCCGGTAAGAGCACGCTGGTGAAGATCCTCTCAGGCGTGTTCGGCGCCGACACCGGGACCATCCGGGTCAACGGCGTTGCGGTTTCCCCCCGTCGCCCCGGCGACGCGATGGAGGCAGGTCTTGCGACCGTGTTCCAGGATCCGGCGTTGATTCCCGACCTCACCGTGGCCCAGAACTTCCGCCTGACCGGCGTCGATGTCGGGAGCGTGCGGACGTGGCTCGAGCGGATGAATCTGGGCGACCTCGAGTTCGACACTCTCATCAGAGAACTTCCTCTCGAACTGCTTCGACTCCTCGACCTGTCACGGGCCCTGGCCCACGATCCTCAGTTGCTGCTTCTGGACGAGATCACCGCAGCCCTTCCCGCCGACCAGGCCGAGCATGTCTTCGCAGTGATGCGCGAATGGAAGGGCCGCGGCCGCTCGGTGCTGTTCATAACCCATCGTCTCGCCGAAGTTCTCACCATGTGCGATCGAGCGACCATTCTTCGCGACGGACGCAACGTCGCCAGCGTGGTTCCCGGCGAGGGCGGTGAGAGTCGTTTGTTGGAAGCGATGCTCGGTGAGGCCGCACCCGACAGGTTGGACCTGCCGGTTCGGGCAATGGCGAGTGGGGCACCCGTGATGCTCGAGGCCCAGGACCTCCACTCGGGCGATCAGGTGGGCGGCATCTCCTTTCAACTTCGGGCTGGTGAGATCCTGGGGATCGCTGCCCTCGAGGGTCAGGGCCAGGACCGACTATTCGATCTCCTGGCCGGAGACCGCCGTCCGGATTCCGGACAGGTGGTGGTGCAGGGCAAACCGATGGCGGCTCGATCTCCCTATGACGCCATTCGTCGAGGGGTGGTCCTGGTGCCGTCGGACCGGCTGCTGGCGTTGCTGCCGAAGCGTTCGGTGCGGGAGAATCTCGCCGTCCCTCTTTACAACCGGGTGGGCCGCTGGCTCAACCTGGTGGGTGACGAGGGGGAGCGAGCCGACAAGGCGATCGCTCGATTGTCGATCGACACCCGCGCCCAGAGGCAAGTGCGGCGGCTGTCGGGTGGAAACCAGCAGAAGGTTGTCATAGGTCGCTGGCTAGCGACCGGGTTCCGAACCCTTCTCTGCTTCGACCCGACCAGGGGTATCGACATACAGACCAAGCGCCAGATCTATGACCTCCTACGGGAGATCGCCGACACCGGCGCTTCGGTCCTCATCTACACCAGTGAATTGCCCGAGATCCCTCTGGTCTGCGATCGCGTGCTTGTCCTCTACAACGGGCGCGTGGTCCATGAACAGGCGGGGGCCACCGCCACCGAAGAAGGCCTGCTTTCAGCAGCCCATGGCCTGGGGCAGACGGCATGACAACCGTGTCGGACGCCGGCGCGCCTGCCCGGTTCGACTGGGCCCGATGGCGACGTCGTCAGGGCTGGTCGGTCGGGGTTTGGGTTCTGCTGGCCGTTCTCATCATCTGGTACACGCAGTTGATCCCGCGCTTTGGAAGCTTCCAGGTCGCCTCCATCGCCAAGAACAGTCTTCCTCTGTCGTTCCTGGCGGTTGGTCAGGCAGTGATCGTCATTTCGGGCGGAATCGACCTCGGCCTCGGAGCCATGCTGGTGTTGACCAACTCGGTGGCCGCTCAGCTCATGGATGGACAGCCGCTGGGCGTGACTCTCCTGATTGCCGTCGGCATTGTCCTAGCCGCCGCGGTCGTGAACGGCGGGGTCGGCTGGGTGATCAACAAGTCTCGGGTTCCGGACATCGTCGTGACACTCGCGACGAGTTTCATATATTCCGGTCTGGCACTGCTGGTCCTCCCCGGGCCGGGAGGAGGGACCTCGGCCGGGTTCAGATTCCTCTTCACCGGTAG
>DATEEG010000329.1:0-2968 GCA_035281305.1 Acidimicrobiia bacterium
CTCAACACCCCGGGCGGGTGATCGCCTTTGAATACCTACCGGCAAGCCGGCGTGGACCTTGAAGGGGCCGATCGGCACGTGGCCTCGATCGCATCGGTCGTGACCGCTACCTGGAGCGACCGGGTGGTGGGCGTCTTCGGCGGTTTCGCAGCGGGTCTGACCCTGCCGGCGGGCTACGTCGATCCAGTTCTCATGCTCACGACCGACGGAGTGGGCACCAAGCTCGAACTGGCCCGTCGGTTCGACCGGTGGTCTGGCGTGGGCTTCGACCTGGTAGCGATGGTGGTCGACGATCTTGCGGCCGCCGGGGCCAGTCCTCTGGGCGTGGTCGACTACATGGCAGTGGGCGCCCTCGATCCCCAACGCGACACCGCCATCGTCGCTTCGATCGCGGCGGCGTGCTCGACGGCGGGATGCGCTCTTCTGGGTGGGGAAACGGCAGAGCACCCCGGAGTCATGGAACCCGATCAGGTCGATCTTGCCGCCACTGCGCTCGGAGTCGTCGAGAAAGGCGCCGAACTCGGGACACATCGGGTCAGATCGGGCGACGTCGTGGTCGGGCTTCGCTCACCCAACCTCCGATCGAACGGTTTCTCGTTGGTCAGGGCAGTCGTCGGTGACCGGGACCTCAACGACGTGGTCGACGGGAGGGCTCTCATCGACTGGCTGCTGGACCCATCCGTCATCTATTCGCCCGCCGTCCAGAAGGCGGTCGCCACCGGCAAGGTGCACGCAGCCGCCCACATCACCGGCGGCGGCCTGCTCGCCAATTTGGCACGGGTCATTCCAGGCGGCCTCGAGGCCAGAATCGACTTCGACGCGTGGCAGCCCCCTTTGATCTTTCAACTGGTGGCTGAGTGGGGTGATGTCTCGCGGGGCGAACTCCGTGGCGTGCTCAACATGGGAATTGGGTTCTGTCTGATCACGGCGCCGGAGGATGCCGACGCCGTGATCGAACTCTGCGGCCACGACGCCCTCGTCATCGGGAAAACCGTCCCTGTTTAGGTGGCTGCTTGAGGCAGGCAAGAACAGCGAAGGAACCAGCGCCCCAATGGCCCTAGTTTCGTAATTTGGTCATTGGCACCCGCCTTTCTGGTCAATGACGCACGAGTACCGGGACCAAGTGACCGAATTCCGTGTAGGGCGGGACCCCGCTCGACTCTCCGAAACCCGGCCCCTTAACCTACGGCGTCGACCAGTGCTTCGAGGGCGGTCACCTCGTTGCCGTGGACGACGCGCAGGGACTCGGCCATTCTCTCGAGAAGCCGTTGCCGGTCGCCATCACTGAGGCCGGCCTCCGACCTTTTCAGACGGGCGCTTCGAAGCCCGAGAGTCTTTGCCTCATCCCAACCCTGGTCGCCCTGGCGTACCGCGTTGCGCCGTCGCCGGTCGAGATCGACGATCTCCTTGACGACCGGGACCGCGAGGCAGACCGTGGCGAACTCGTCCCACGACTTCGCGGCCTGGCGATAGGCACGCTCGGCTTCCCCGAGGGGCCGCCCGGTGATCTTGCCCGCCTCTTTCAGGAAGTCGGCATACAACGACCGCAGGTTTCCTCCATGGATGCCAACATCGCTCACGCCCTCGTGGGCGGACACCAGCGCCTCGACGAGTCCCCGGCCATCGGCGAATGCCTGACTCCAGCCCTTCGGGTTGCGGTCATCGGTCAGCATCCTCGCCCATTTGGCGATCGCAGTGAGCGAGAAGGAATCCGACTCGGACGACAGGTGCTCGACTTGGTCGGCCAAGCCGGACTCCACCGCCTTCAGGAGACCTTCGTCGTCTAGTTCGACCGCGGCGGGGTCGACGACCAGCAGACGGTTCTTGTAAGAAGGAATGCGGCCCCGGGAGGCTGCCAGGTCCTGAGCCGTCAGCGAGAGCGGCTTGAGGTTCCGGTCATCCACCAGGAATCGATCAGACTCCTGACCGACGACGACGACGGTGTGGCCCCACATGCCCGACTCCTCAGCGGGCAGGTGCCAATAAGGAAGGTCGGCCGAGGAGATGAAGGCGATGGGCGGGAGCCCGGAAGCCAGTGCATCCTCGAGGTAAGTCGCGGCGCGTCTCTCACCGGACGTCTCATAGATCTCAACCGGCACTCCGAGGCGGAGGCAGGTCTTGCGAAACCACCGATCCGGGTACTGCGAGTTGTTGCGGAATCCGATGGTCACCACTGCGTGGTCGTACTTTTCAAACTGCCACAGGATGTACATAGCACCGAGGCCCCCACCCACCCCGAGGACCATTGCCTCGGAAAGAGGGCGGTTGTTGGTTGGATTGCTGATCCCGCGATTGGCCAATGCGTTGGCGAGAGACGACGTCTCCGGGTGAAGCCCGCCTCGAAGAACGTACTGGTCAGACGGAAGCTGGTTGAGGATGTGGCGTCGGGCCACCATGTAGCTCTCGCCGGTTTTGTCCATGCGAGCCCGAACCGAAGCCTTGAGTTTCTTCTGAGTAGTCATGCTGTCTCCACGAACACGCCACCCGGCAGGACGAGCCCATGCCTCTGATCCGGATGCGCGTCACGTTCGGACAACACTTTCCCGCTCTCGATGGCAACAGGCCACCTTTCCTTGCGCAATCGCCTGACGGCATGGGCGCCAGGTAAGCAAGTGAGGCGAAAGAGCTCGCCGAAGCGGAAGTGTAGAAGGCGAGGGTCGGGTTTGCCCGCCCGGAAAAGCGCAGACGCCAGACGCCAGAGGCCAGACCAACCCAGCTCGGGGCTGATCGGGCCTGCCCGCCCGGAAAAAGCGCAGACGCCAGACGCCAACCCAACCCGGTCCGGGGCTGATCGGGCGCGCCCGCCCGAAAAAAGCGCAGACGCCAGACGCCAACCCAACCCGGAGGGGGCGGTTGCTTCACCATCCTCGGTTGCCTCAGAATCCCCGTGCGGATCTCTCTCTTCTGCGGGGTCGGGAGCTTGAGCCTTCAAGCCTCCGGCAATCTATTTGGCGTCTGGCGTCTGGCG
>DATEEG010000330.1:0-7257 GCA_035281305.1 Acidimicrobiia bacterium
ACCCCTCGAAGATCTGGATGACCGCCTTGTGGTCGTGCGAGCCCTCGATCAGATCTTCGTTGGCGACAATGTCGGCCAGCTTCCGCCGGAGTATCGGGACGTGGGATGCCGGCTCCATGAAGGCCTTTGAGGTGAGGAGCCCCACCATCCGCGCCTCGCCGATCGTGGCACCCGAAGGCCCGATGATCCTCACGCCGATGTAGTCGAGGCGAACCCGGCGGTGCACCGTTGACAGGCGGTTGGTCTTGGTGATGACAAGGAGGTCTCCGTCGAGGTATCGAGCGGCGATCTCGGGCCGCAGGCTCGTCAGAGGCACGGCTTCGGACATAGCGGATCTGGATTCGTCAGCGAGTATCCCCAATCCGGTCCCGGGCTCGGCCCGGACGGCTGGCTTCCCTTCGTCGTCGACCACCGCGTATTCGCGGTAGCCAAGAAACACGAAGTTTTCGTCGCGCAGCCACTGCAGGAAGGCGATTGCTTCGCCGAGGTCGGCCTCGGGGTAGAACCCGGTCGCCCGACGGACGATCTCCACCATGCGCTTGATGCGATCCATCATCGGGTGGAAGTCCCGGACCGCCGATCTGATGTCCGACAGCACCACCCGCAGTGCGCGTTCGAGGCCCGGCAAATCGGCCGGGAAGAGCCTGCGATCGAGTTCGTAGTGCTCAACGGACTCTTTGTTGCGGGCATGGCGGGCATGTCCGATCCAGGTGAGGCGACCGGTCGAATCCCGGTCCACGCCGATGACAGGATGGGTGATCCGGGCGACCTCGAGCCCATGGGCCTGGATTTCATTGGTCAGCGAATCGAGCAGAAAAGGACCGTCGTCCATGTTGACCTCGATCGCGGTTCCCGCCGATCTGTATCCGTCGGTCTCCAGATCGGGATTGAACACTCTGACCGAGAAGGGGTCGGTCCTCACCCTGATGAACTCGAACATGCCCCGCACCTCGGCGAACCACTCATCGGCGGATCGTTCATCGCCGGTGGGTCGCCGTCGCAGATAGGCTCGAGCGAAGTCAGTTGCCATGGCCCGGTCGACCGGGTCGACGTCGCTGGCGATCCGTTGGATCACCGCCTCGAGTAGGTCACCGTCACCCATCACGGCCGGATCTTGCACAAAACGACAAGTTAGCCCCCAGCCTCGGGCGTCGCCGGGACTGGCGGCCCAAAGCTGGCGATGACCGCCCGGCGGTCGGGAGCCAGAACCTGTGACCAGGGCCGCCCGTCACTGCTTCTGCTCCCAACGCCAGGCGTCGACGCACATGTCGGCCAGGTCGAAGCGAGGAATCCAGCCCAACTCCCGGGCGGCCTTTTCCACGGACGCCCACGTGGAAGCGACATCCCCTGGTCGCCGTGGATGCGCTTCCCACTTCAGGTCGACTCCGGTCGCCTCGGTGAAGGTCTTAATGACCTCGAGAACGCTCGAGCCCCGTCCGGTGCCGAGGTTGTAGACATGTCGCCCGGGCCGACCGCTGAGGGCGTTGAGAGCCACCACGTGGCCCTCCGCCACGTCCACGACGTGTACGTAGTCGCGAACTGCGGTGCCATCAGGTGTCGGATAGTCGGTCCCGAAGACGCTGATGAACGGATACTTTCCGGCCGCGACCCCGGTGATGTAGGGCATGAGATTCGGTGGGGTGCCCGCCGGCAATTCACCTATCAGTGCCGTGGGGTGGGCCCCGACCGGGTTGAAGTATCGAAGGAGGGTGACCGACCATTCCGGATCGGCGACGGCCAGGTCGGTGAGCATCCGCTCCATCATGATTTTGGTCCAGCCATACGGGTTCGTTCCGGCTCCGGTCGGGCTGTCTTCGGTCACGGGGAGCTCGTCAGGCTCGCCGTAAACCGTGGCGGACGACGAGAACACGATGGTTTTCACGTCGTTTTCGGCCAACACCTCCAGGAGACGCAAAGTGCCAGCGACATTGTTGTCGTAGTAACGGAGAGGTTGGGCGACCGAGGTCCCCACTGACTTGAATGCCGCGAAGTGCAGGACGGCCTCGAATCCGGCGCCCCTCACTACCGGGTCGAGCGCCGCCGGGTCGCCCACATCGACAAGGTGAAACCGAGGCATTTCCCCGGTGATCGCGTGGATGCCGTCGAGGACCCCGAGCCCGGAATTGGAGAGATTGTCGGCGATCTCGACCTCGTGGCCGGCTTCGACCAGCGAGACGACTGTATGGCTGCCTATAAAGCCGGTGCCACCGGTGACGAGAACGCGCATGCAATCAATCTATCGACGGCGCAACCGTGACTCTGCACTCGATTCCGTAGAGCAGTCGGGCGACCAAAGCCCCCAGCACGACCATCGGGTCGGGCTCATCGAGGATTATCGCGACCGGTCCGGTGCCTAGACGCAGGGCTTCGGCCAGGACGGAAGGCGATGATGAAGAGCCGCGGGAGTGAGGCATACGCAGGATCTTCCCGGTGATCGACTCCCCCAACTGGGGGTGGCTGGCATCGATGATCCGCCCGGTCTGTGGATCGATGCCTCCCCAGAAGGAGAGCGGCTCGTGCAATCTCAGCTCTGGCACGCCCCCGCTCACGGGAGGTCCCCGACGGCGGTCGCCACACACTCTTCGGCGGACCCGAAGACAACCCCGATCCCCAGGTTGCCCGGGGCGTAGTACGCCCACTTGGCAGAGTCGGTCATGACGACACGAATGGAAGTGTCGATGATCGGGGTGATGTAGGTGCAGGTGTCGGTTACAACGGTGACGCCGCGTTGGGCAAGACGCTGCGCAACCTCCGGCACCGCCGCGACGGCCGCCCGATTGGTATTGACGAAGAAAGGCATCACCGACGTTCGGTCGCCGATTCGTTCAGCCAGCCGGCTCAGTTCAGCGGCGGAATAGTGCGGGGCCCCGAGGCTCACCGCTTGTGGCGGTTGGCCCTGGTTGGACGAAAGCCTGGCTCTTTCGTCGCTGAGCTGTTGGGGCCCAACGGTGAACTCGGGCAGGTCGACTCCCCCGGTAGCGTCGGTCATGGTCGCAGCCTCCGGCGTTACGCCCACCGCGTGGAACATGGCGATCGCCCCGGTCGAGGCCGCACCGGCACCGAGCGCTTTCAACCGATCCTCGGAGGCGCGCTGGTCGAGACCCACTATCACCGGCAGACCCGTCGGCGAGAGGCGCCCGAGGAGACTCCCCAAGACCGGATAGAGCCAGTCGGAATCGAGCCAATCGGAGTCGATGCCAACCACCCTCACCACGACGGTGCCCCGCCGCCCCTGGTCGGTGTGGAGGCCGTAATAAGGCGCTAGCCCGGTCACCGCGCACGCTATGTCGAGGAAGTCTCCATATCGGTTCGTCCTGGCGCCAAGCACCGAATTGGCGAAGACGATCGCATTCGATTCGGCCCAGGCGATTTGTTCGCCAAACCCGGGCCTGTGTTGAAGCTGATAGGGGGCACAAGTCCAGGTGGGCTCACAGCCCATCGCCTCGTAGACCTCCATCAACCGACGGGCGGAGGCGGCGGTCGTGGCGTCGCCCCTATAGAGACTCGGGTGCAACAGATCCAGCGAGGACACATTGAGGGTGGTAGGCACTTTCACCCGGGCGCCTTCTCCCAGGAGCGCTTCGGCAAAGTCGAGGCCAGCCTGGCCGTGGAAGAGGCAGCCATCTATGTGCGCGCCGGTGATTGGAACGAACCCGTCAGCCTTGGTCGCCACCGACATCTCGGCGATGACGGCCGCAGCCAACCCGGTTCCAAGCTCTCCCCCGTGCTGAACCATCAAAGCCTCAGGCCCGGGCGGGCGACGGAGGCAGCGTCATCAGAACCGACAGGCCCCAGCCAAGCAGGCCGGCAAAAACGATGGCCCCTCCCCAGATCTCGGGCGGCCAGCCGAGGTTGGGACGAAAGACGCCAAAGGCGATGAACCGGATCGACCAGGCGGCCACCGGAGCTGCCAGCCCGAACAGGCGGAAGCGCCCGGCGGCGAGCGGATCGGGATCGATTCGGGCCACCAGGAAATCGACCACCGCGCCAATTAGAAGCATCTGCAGCATCTGCCACGGCCAGGCGAATTCGTCGAGACCCGACATGAGAACTCCAACGACTCCGAAGAGGAAGGTGAACGATCCCCAAGGGGGTCGGTAGCGTTTCAAGAGAGCGAGAACCCCGCCGAACATGATGGCAGTGCTGATCAAGACCTCCAGTACGCCGTAGGCAGCGAGGAACTCGTCGTCATTGGGTTGAAATCGCACCCCGGGAAGCTCGCTGGTCCATCCCGACGCATACAAGAAGAAAAACTGCAACAGGGCGACCAGCAAGGTCGTACTGAGGAGGGCCGGAAGTATCTGGCTCCAGGGGGCGGCCCGGGCCGTCGGTCGGTGCCACGAGGACCTGATCGGACTGGTGAGAATCAGCAGGATTCCGCTCAACAGCAGCAGATGGGTCGGGCTCAATAGGGCGTCGAGGGAGACTTCAACGCCGAAGACGCTGTGCCAGACGAGGTCGCCGATCCCACCAAGCGCGAAAACCCCGAGCCCGATGATCCCGAGCCGATACCCAATCGGCACTCCCGAGTGCTTGCGAACCAGATAAGCCATCCACAACGCCGTCGCGGTGAAGCCGGAATAGAACAGGGCGTGCCAAGGCGTGAAGAACGTTTCCAGAGCCGCCAGGTTGCGATGCGCCCAGCCATCGACGAACAACCCCGCGATCAACCACAATGCGAGGATCGAGGTGGCCAGGTCCTGGCTGATCGTCGTCCACCGCTCCGTTTGGGACCGGGTGAGAGACAACGGGGGCGCACCGGACATGGCCTCAGTTTGGCACCGGAGGCCCCCATCCGAAACAAAGGCCCACATTCTCCTGGCACAATTCGAAGGCCTTGGACCCGACCCCGCCCGCAGCCACCGTCCAGTCGGGGCCAAATCCCCTCGAAGCGCCGCGACCGTTCCACGACGGAGATGAGACGGTCCTTTCGTTCCGAGGAGAAGCCGAGGCCGTCCACCTCATCACGTGGATGCCAATGTTCCCGACTCCCCCGCCGTTCACCCCGCTCGCCGATGGCCTGTGGCAGCTTCGCCTCCGACTTCCGGCTACGGCTCGAATCGAGTACCGCCTGGCCATCACGGTCAGGGGCCGGACCCGACACATCGACGACCCGGCGAACCCCCCAACGGCTCCCAACCCTTTCGGCGCCAACTCGGTGTTGACCGGACCGAGCTATCAACTGCCCTGGTTCGTCAGGGAGCCGTCCGAGCCCATCCGGGGTCAAATCCACGAAGTCCGCGTGGCGTCGGCGGCTCTTGGCAGGCGCCACCACTACCACGTCTACCTGCCGGAAGGATTCAAAGCCCGCCCCGGCCACCCGATCCTCCTGGTCCACGACGGATCTGACTTCTTGAGATTCGGTGACCTCGCAGGGGCGCTCGATCGCCTCATCGACGGCGGCGCGGTAGCGAACATGGCGGTCGTTCTTCTGGACCCCTGGAACCGAGTCGCCGAATACGGAGCCAACCCTGCTCACAGCCACCATCTTGTCGGCGAGGTGCTCCCCCACGTCGCCAGGCGACTCCGCCTCAACCCGACCGGGATTGGTGCGCTCGGCTCTTCTCTTGGAGCGGTGGCAGCGTTGGCCACGGCGTGGCACAACCCCCAGGCCCTGGCCGGGCTTGCTCTGCTCTCTGGTTCCTTCGCCCACCGGCCCGCCGAGGATCAGCCCCAAGAGGTGTTCGCGCCCGTCATCGGATTTCTGACGGAGTTCGAAGCCGATCCCCGCCTCGAAAACACAGCCGTGTTTCAGAGTGCCGGCCGCTACGAACGGCTCTGCGACCTGAACCGACGCCTGGCCCCGATCATCGGTGCCGCCGCGCTCCGGCACAGTTATCGAGAGACGTGGGACGGGCATCACTGGGGAAGCTGGCGCGACAGGCTCGGTGACGCCCTCTCGTTCCTATTTCCGGGCCCGGCCCGTTCTGATGGGAGGGGTTAGGCTCGCAACATGGCGGAAATGCCTCTGACTATCGGCCTGTCGCTGGGTGCAGACCTGGAGTGGCCCGTCTTCTTCGAAGACATCATCGCCCGCCTCAATCCCCGGATTCCGCAAGGCGATGACACGATCAGTTTCCGGGTCGAGCGCGTCACCATCGAGCCGTTCTTTCTCCGACAACCAGTCCGCTACGCCGTCCTGCTGGATCGGCTGAACCACTGGTACCACACATCGCGGGAGTGGGTTAAGAAGGCGGTCGTCCACGACGACCTCTACGTGTTCAACAACCCTTTCACCATCCAATCGATGGAGAAGCACACCTCCTACGCCGCCATGATGAGACTCGGCCTTCCGGTTCCGAGGACCCTCCTGCTACCACCCAAGGAATACGATCCCCAACCCGATCTGCAGGTCACTCTCGAGCAGTACGCCCGTCTCTTCGACATCGCCGAGGTCGCCAAGCAGATCGGATATCCCTGCTACATGAAGCCATTCGATGGTGGAGCCTGGAGGGGCGTCTCACGAATCGACAATGAGGAGCAATTGCGAGTCGCCTACGACAGGAGCGGGCGCTCGATCATGCATCTCCAGGAAGCGGTCGAGCCTTTCGACCTCTTCGTGCGGGCCCTGGCAGTTGGGCCGCAGGTGAACATCATCCACTACGACCCCGCAGCTCCGATGCACGACCGGTACAAGGTCGATTTCAACTTCCTCGACGCCGCCGAGTGGCAGCTGATGTCGGACATGGTCCTCACCATCAATAGTTTCTTCAACTGGGACTTCAACTCCTGCGAAGCGTTGCGGAAGGAAGGTGAGTTCTACCCGATCGACTTCGCCAATGCCTGCCCCGATTCACAGGTGACCAGTCTGCACTATCACCTCCCGTGGCTTGTCAAAGCGAAGATCCGGTGGGCTCTCTATGTCGCCGCGACCGGTCGCAAGGTTCGCCACAACCCGGACTGGACCGCCTTCTTCGACATCGCCCGCCAGGACCTTCCATATCGGGAGAAGTTGTCGGCATACGCGGGCATCGCTCATGAGCGCTACGAGACGGATCGATTCCTCGAGTTCTGCGACACCCATCTGGCCGGGCTCGATGAGATCACCTGGGAGTACTTCGGGACTGAGCGCGCCCGGGAAGCGGTGCGTCGCAAAGTCTCCGTCATCTTCCCCTCCCACGAAGTCGAGCAATACACGGAGCACTTCTGGGGCCTGCTGCAGTTCTGGCGTCGCACCGAGCGCGACCGCCTCGACATTCTCGGATCCGACCCACTCCCCACCTGGGAGTACGGCGAAGAGCACGGGCCGAGCCGGGT
>DATEEG010000331.1:0-9165 GCA_035281305.1 Acidimicrobiia bacterium
GCGGTGCGCCGCAGGGTGCGAGGCTACGACGGTCCTTAGGCCGGCCACCCAGCAAGGCGTCCTGACTGGAACCGACGCTCGGAAGATGGTGGCACTCCCTATTGACGTATGGCCGCATCGTCTAGTCTGACCACGGGTGCAGGGGACGTCGGTCACGGCGAGGATCGACAAGGCTCGCCAGCGACGGTATCTGTTGAGATTCTGGTGCTGCGGTGGGCCTGTCGGCCCTGGTTCCCTGGTCTGCCCGGGGTTAGGCTTAGTTGAGCGAGGGACGTGGGGTTGGGAATGACCTATGGACAAAAAGGGGTGCCTGGCGACGCGTGGCGTTACGGGCCGGGAGCGGCGTTGGGGATCCGCTCGGTCGCAGTCACCGCTTTGGCCCCAGTAAGAGGCGATCGGAGCTGCGGTGGACTTCGATCTGACTGAAGAGCAGAAGGCATTTCGGTCGTCGTTGATCGACTTCGCCACTCACCATCTCAACGAGGGCCTGGCCGAGCGCGACGAGACCCATGAATTCAGCCACGAAGCGTGGAAGAAGTGTGCCGAATTCGGCATTCAGGGCCTCCCCATCCCCGAGGAATACGGTGGGCAGGGCGCCGACCCGCTGGCAATGGTCCTGGCCATGGAGGCGCTGGGTTATGGCTGCCGCGACAACGGGCTCATCTTCTCACTCAACGCTCAGATGTGGTCGTGCGAGATCCCGATCGCCCGCTTCGGGACCGAAGAGCAGAAGCAGCGCTACCTCCCGGGCCTCGCCGACGGCAGCATCATCGGAATCCAGGGAATGTCCGAACCCGACTCGGGGTCGGATGCTTTCAGCCTCACCACTCTGGCCCGGCGGGACGGCGACGATTTCGTTTTGAACGGGTCCAAAACCTTCATCACCAACGCACCGGTGGCCGACGTCTTCGTCGTGTTCGCTTCGACCGATCGCTCGAAAGGTGCCTTCGGGCTTTCGGCTTTCCTGGTTGATCGGCAAACACCGGGGGTTGAAGTCGGTGCAACCTTTCGGAAGATGGGGCTGCGGACTTCTCCGATGAGCGAGATCTCCTTCAGCGATTGCCGCATCCCTGCATCCAGCCTGCTGGGACCGTTCGGTGCGGGGATGGCCATCTTCAACCACTCCATGGAGTGGGAACGGGGGATCATCCTTGCTTCCGCCGTTGGGACCATGCAGCGCCAACTCGAGACCGCCGTTGCCTACGCACGTCAGCGCCGCCAGTTCGGGCAGCCGATCGGGAAGTTCCAGGCGGTCTCCCACAAGCTGGCCGACATGAAGGTTCGTCTTGAAGCCGGTCGCCTTCTCCTCTACCGCCTGGGCTGGTCCATGAGCAAGGGCAAGACGACCGGAATCGAATCTGCCATGGTCAAGCTCTTCCTCAGCGAAAGCCTCGTGCAGTCCAGCATGGAGAGCATCTTCATCCACGGTGGCTTCGGCTACATGACCGATTCCGAAATCGAACGCGATCTGCGCGACGCCATAGCCGGCCGCATCTACTCAGGCACCTCCGATATCCAGCGCAACCTGATCGCACGCTTCATGGGACTGTGAGATGAGCAGGCTTCTTCACCAACTTCTGGAAGATTCCTCCGCCCGCTTTCCTGATCGCCCGGCGGTAATTCAGGGCGACAGGGTCGTCAGCTATGCGGAGATGGATCGGCGTTCCAACCAGGTTGCCCGTCTCCTCGTCGCCGAAGGGGTCCAGGTGGGCGATCGGGTGGGGCTCTTCATCGACAAGTCCGTCGAGGCTGTGATCGGGATCTATGGCATTCTCAAGGCCGGGGCCAGCTACGTTCCTCTCGACTTCCGTGCCCCCAGTGCCCGGCTCGGATACATCGCCGGAAACTGCGGGCTCAGCTGGCTCATCACCACCGGGAAGAAGACCAAGCAGTGGCCCGAACTCATGGCGGCCGGTGCTCCTCTGAAGAACGTCATCATCATGGACGGGGCCGACCCGATTCCGCCCGCGGGCGTGCGGGGCTTCGGCACGAACGACCTTGAACGCCAGTCCAACGAGCCGGTTTCGGTCGACCTCAACGAGGACGACCTCGGCTACATCCTCTACACCTCGGGGTCGACCGGCCAGCCCAAGGGCGTGATGCTCTCCCACCGCAACGGTCTCGCCTTCGTCGAGTGGGCCATCGACGAACTCTCTTTGACGTCCGAGGATCGGCTCTCGAGCCATGCTCCGTTCCACTTCGACCTCTCCATCTTCGATCTCTACGCAGCCGCCGGCGTGGGGGCGGCCGTGGCGCTGGTTCCATCGAGCACCTCGGTGTTCCCGATGGAGGTCGCCAGGTTCATCCGGGAAAAACAGATCAGCGTCTGGTACTCGGTCCCGTCGATCCTCTCACTGCTGATCCAGCACGCCAACCTCGCCGAAGGCGACCTGCCCGGCCTCCGGGCCATGGTCTTCGCCGGCGAGGTCTTTCCCGCCAAGTTCCTCTCCCGGCTGATGACAACCCTCCCCCATGTCTCTTTCCACAACTGGTACGGCCCGACCGAGACCAACGTTTGCACGGCTTATCCCGTGCCTTCTGCTCCCGACCCGCTGGGTCCCGACATTCCGATCGGACGGGCCATCACCGGCGTGGAGACCATCGTCATGACCGCCGACGGCCGCCTCGCCGATCCGGGCGACGAGGGAGAGTTGCTGGTCAAGGGCCCGACCGTCATGAAGGGGTACTGGGGCGACCCGGAAAAGACCGCTGCCCGACTGGTGCCCGATCCTATGGCACCCGGATCGGGCGAAGTTGTCTACCGAACCGGTGACCTGGTTGCCGAGGGTCCGGGAGGCTATCGCTTTCTCGGCCGGCGGGACCATCAGATCAAGAGCCGCGGGTATCGCATCGAACTCGGCGAGATCGAAACCGCAATCAATGCTCATCCGGACGTCATCGAATGCGCAGTCACTGCGGTGCCGGACGACGTCATCTCCAATCGAATCATCGCCTACGTCGCCGCCCAACCTCAACTCGACGATGACACGTTGGCGGCGTGGTGCGCCACCTTGATCCCGAAATACATGGTTCCAGAATCATTCGTGTTCGCGGATCTCCTCCCGAAAACGAGCACTGGCAAGATCGATCGCCAGGCTCTTCAAAAGACTGGCTAGAAGGAACGAAAGGGATCATGACCAAGAAAATCAAGACAGACGTTCTCATCATCGGTGGAGGGCCGGCGGGAGCGACCTCGGCCCTGCGCCTGCTGCAGCGTGGAGTCACGCCCATCATCGTTGAGCGCGAAGAATTCCCCCGGTTCCACATCGGCGAATCGATGACCGGTGAGTGCGGCAACCTCGTCAGAGAGTTGGGCTTCGAGGACTACATGATCGAGAGCAAGTGGCCCGTCAAGCACGGCGTCGTAGTCTCCGGCACCCGGGGCAACCCCGACTGGTGGCTGCCGATGTCCAAGCGCAACCCCGATCTCACCGCCGATTTCAACCCGACTTGGCAGGTCAGGCGTTCGCAGTTCGACAAGATGCTGCTCGATACCGCCCTGGCCCGCGGCGCCGAATTGATCAAGGGCAAGGCAACGGTCCCGCTCGTCGAAGACGGCAAGGTGCTGGGGGCCGAAGTCGAGGTCGACGGAGAGACCATCCAGATCGAAGCCAAGCTCACCCTCGACTGCTCCGGGCAGGCCACCTTCCTGGCTAATCGCAAGGCCACCGGCCCCAAGTACATGGGCTCTTACGACAAGCAGATTGCGATCTTCTCGCACATCAAGAACTTCGTCCGGGACCAAGACACCGATCAGGCCGACGTCAAGTCGACCAACACTCATATCTTCTACACCCGCAAGTACCACTGGGCATGGGCCATCCCCGTCGACCACGAGGTCACAAGTGTCGGAATCGTGGTGCCGGCCGCCTACTTCCGAGACAAGCAGGAGTCGAAGAGAGACTTCTACGTCCGGGAGCTGCGCGAGCTGAACCCCGGTTTGGTTCGTCGAGCAGCAGACGCCGAACTGGTCGAGGATGTGCACGTAATCCCCAACTACTCCTTCCAGGTCGCCGGCTTCACCGGCCCCGGCTACATCTGTGTGGGAGACTCCCACCGCTTCGTCGACCCGATCTTCTCGTTCGGCCTCTATGTGGCCATTCAGGAGTCGAAGGCCGCAGTCGAAGTTGCCATCCCCTACCTCGAAGCCGGAGGCGTGACCGCCAACGGCAACGGCAACGACCACGGCAAGAACCCGTTCATCGACTACACGATCACCCAGGAAAAGGGCATCGACGTCCTCGAAGACATGATCGACACCTTCTGGGAGAACCCCCTGGCATTCGCGGTGATGGTCCATAACAAGTACCGAGAGCCGATGCTCGACGTGTTCTCGGGCCGTATCTATGAGCACTCCCTGCACAAGGGCCGGGACGAGGCGATGGTCGCCTTCCGCAAGCTGCTCAAGAGGGAGCGAAGCTACGACGACCAGTCTCTGTTCTCGATCCCGATCGGTTCGAGGTACCACCCCGAGCGAGCCGAGCTTTGGAACTCCGAGCTGAGTTCGGTGGAGGGCACCGAAGCATGGATAAGAGACAACACCTGACCCGGAGCGGATCGGGGCAGGACTGGTAAACGACGACAAAAAGACCCATGGCGACGCCCCCGGACCCCTCCTAGCCTGAATGGCGGGAGCGCCGGGCGACGGGCCGACCAGGGACGAAAAAGAGATTGAAAGGGCGCGTTTAATGGCACAGGAAAGCACGGTCGACGTCGTGGTCATCGGTGGGGGCCCGGCTGGTTCGACCATGGCCTCATTCCTCTCGATGAAGGGTCACTCGGTCACTGTTTTAGAGCGGGAGAAGTTCCCGAGAGAGCATGTTGGCGAGTCGATGCTCCCCTTCTGCTATCACGTTTTCAAAGACCTGGGAATCCTCGAGACCATGAAGGAGCGCTGGGTCCGCAAGCCCGGGGTCCGCTTCATCGACGTCGACGGAATCACTAACACCGCCTGGTGCTTCTGGCACCACATCAAGGATGAGAGCGCTCTGTCGTTCCAAGTGATCCGCTCCGAGTTCGATGACGTCCTGCTCAAGCACTCGGCGTCGCTCGGCGCCACGGTTCACGATGCGACCCGGGTCACCAACGTCGACCTCGACGAAACCGGGGCCGACGTGTACGCCTCCGGACCCGACGGTGAGATCAAGATCCGGGCACGGTTCGTGGTTGATGCCAGTGGACGCGATACGTTCATGTCGAACCGGCTGTCGACCAAGGTCGCCCACAAGGACCTCGACCGAACGGCTTTGAGTTGCAGCTACTGGAAGGGGGCCAAGTTCATCGACACCCTCGAAGAGGGCCTGATCCAGATCGTCTACCTCGGTGGCGAGAAGCAGGGGTGGATCTGGTGCATCCCGCTCGGAAACGACCGCCTCAGTGTCGGTGCCGTCATGAACTCGGGCTACTACCGGTCGCAGCGGGCCGTGCTCAAGGAGCAGGGCTTCGATGACTGGAAGATGGCTCTTTACCTCCAGGAACTGGAGGCGGCCCCGTTCACCAAGAACATCCTCGACGGCGCCACCATGGAACGCGACTTGATGGTCAACGGCGATTACTCCTACTTCTGCAAGCAGAAGTGGGGCGACAGGTTTTGCCTGGTGGGCGACGCCTCGGCCTTCATCGACCCCATCTTCTCCAGCGGCGTCTTCATGGCCATGAACAGTTCGAGGATCGTGTCCGAAACGGTGCACAAGCGCCTCACCGAGGGCGTCGAGGCGACCGAGGCCGACTTCGTCGAGGCCTACGACAAAGTGGTGAGCGCCTACGACGTCGTCGACCGGTTGATCCGCTTGTTCTACACGCCTGAGGCGATCAACTTCGCCCAGCTCGGCCAGGCCCAGGGCGCGTTCGCCGACTTCGAGCACTACCAGAACGCCATCGCCGTCTACCACTTTCTCATCGGAGGCGACTTCTTCGAGGTGGCCAACAAGTACCGGGGGATCATCGAGACGCTGCGGGACCCCAAGATGTTCGCCGCCTTCAAGAACCTCGTCATCGACCGGCCATCGCTGTCCTCGACCAAGTGCGACATCGACCACGACGTGGCCTACCACCCTGGTCTGCTGCTGCACGAGCCCCGCAGAGAGCGCGATCGCGTCTAGCTAGCCGGTTGTCAAAGGGGTCAGGGATTGTCGTTTCAAAGGGTTCGGGAGGGATGGAAATGAAAGCTCTTGTAACAGGGGCCGCCGGGTTTCTAGGGGGCCACGTCGCCCGGCGGTTGCTCAGCGATGGATTCGACGTGACCGGTTTCGATTTGCAGCCCGGAGCGATCGAAGGCGCCCGCTGGCTGCAGGGCGACCTCGGTGACGTCGATGCGGTCACCCGCGCCGTCGCCGGCCAGGACGTGGTGTGCCACATCGGTGCGATCGGCGATGTCTACCTGGCCGCGGCCGAGCCGGCTCTGGCGGCGGCAGTCAACGTAACGGGCAGCGCCAACATCGCCGAGGCCGCCCGCCGGGCCGGAGCCCGCGTGGTGTATGCCTCGACGTGGGAGGTTTACGGCGAGCCCCAGTACGAACCAGTCGACGAGGACCATCCCTGCGAGCCGGACCATCCCTACAGCATCACCAAACTGGCCGGTGAACGGATGCTCATGGCGGCCGGCCGTTTGAACGACGTTCCGGTGGTCGCCTTGCGATTGGGCACCGCGTACGGATCGGGCCTGCGTCCCAACTCGGTATTCCGAATCTTCATAGACCGGGCCCGCCAGAAGCAGTCGATCACAATCCAGGGCGACGGCTCCCAATCACGACAGTTCACCCACGCCGCCGACATCGCCCGGGCTTTCTCGATGGCGGCTCGCTCCGAACAGCGAGGAGTGGTGTTCAACACCGTCGCCCCCGAACCGATCTCGATCAAGCAGCTGGCGGAGGCTGTCATCGCCCGCTATCCCACCGATCTCCTGTTCGCTCCCGCTCGCGCCGGCGACGTGCCGCCCGCGATCGTCTCCTCGGCGCGGATCACAGAAACGCTCGGATGGATTCCCGAAATTTCGTTTGACGCGGGTGTTGGCGAACTGATGGATTCACTCGCCGACACAACCTGACGATGGACCGCCGTCAGAGCATCACGGTGCTCATCAAAGGCCTCGGAATCGGTGGTGCCGAAAAGCTCATCAGCGAGGCCGCCGGCTTCTGGGACCGCGATCGCTTCGACTATCGGGTCGCCTACTTACTGCCCTGGAAGAACCAGCTCGTAGCCGAGCTCGAGAGCAAAAACGTGCCAGTGGTGATGCTGGGCAGCAACCGGGGAGCCGGCCCGACTTCGTTGATCAGACTCCGACGGTTCATCGAGGAATCCGGGACCGACCTGGTCCATGCCCATCTGCCCTCGGCCGGGATCCTGGCCCGTTTGGCCTCACCGGTACCGGTCGTCTACACCGAACACAACATCGCCGACTCCTATAGAAGCGCCACCCGGGTGCTCAACCGCCTTACCTACGGGCGCAATGCTCGCGTGACGGCCGTCTCGGGGGCCGTGGCCGAGTCGGTGGCCGGATATCCCGGGCCACCTGCCCAGGTGATCCCGAACGGTGTCAACGTCGCCAGCTCTCCCGAGGCCATCGCAGCTGCCCGGGCCGAGCTTGGCATCGGCCCTGGCTCCGATCTCGTGGTCCATGTCGGCAACATCAGGCCCCACAAAGGGCACTCGACCCTGGTTGCCACTGCCCGACTGCTCGGAGAGCTCCGGCCCGGGACGACGGTCGTATCGATTGGGGGCGAAAAGTTCCCGGGAGACCTCGATCGGGTCAGGTTCCTGGCCGCCGAGCAAGGAGCCGATCACGTGATCCGGTTCCTCGGGCGACGGGAAGATGCGCTGTCCTTTTTGGCCGCCGCCGATGTGGTCGTCAATCCGTCCGATGTAGAAGGCCTGCCGGTCGTTTTGCTCGAGGCTCTGGCTCTGGAGCGTCCGGTGGTGGCAACCGCCGTCGGGGGCGTGCCGGCCCTCATCGAGCACGAGAAGACAGGCCTGCTCGTCGCCGCCGGTGATCCCGCGGGGCTGGCTAAGGAACTCGATCGCCTGCTCTCCGACCGACCGTTCGCTCGGAGCCTCGCCCGGGCTGGTAGCGAGGCGGTACAGCGCCATCACGGGATCGAACAAATGGTGCGGTCTCTCGAGGATGTATATGCCGAGGTCCTCGGTGTCTGAGCCGTTTCTGGTTCGTCCCTTTCGAGATGAGGATCTCCCCGAGGTACTCGAAGTCCTGCGGCTCTCTCTCGGCGAGCCGCCCGGTTTAACCCGCAACGAGGCACTCTTCGGCTGGAAGCACTTCGACAATTCCTTTGGGCGCTCGCTGATGCTGGTTGCCGAGGAGGACGGAAGGATCGCCGGATTCCGGGCTTTCATGCGCTGGGACCTGGTGGCTCCGAACGGCTACATCCTCCGTTGCGTGCGGGCCGTCGACACCGCCACCCATCCCGACTTTCAACGGCGGGGAATCTTCCGACTGCTCACCCTGGCCGGCATCGACCTCGCCCAAGAGCAGGGGATCGACCTGATCTTCAACACCCCGAACCAGAAATCCGGTGCCGGGTATCTGACGATGGGTTGGCACAAAGTTGGAACGATCGGCGTGATGATGCGACCCGGCCTGGGCCTCCTCCGCTGGAAGCGGCGCCAGCAGCCGGAGGCACCCACCGCGGCGGAACTGTCCTTGTCGGCGGCGGATCGAACCGCCGCTTTGGCCTTCGCCGCACGAGCTGCCACCGGACTGCGGACCCCCAGGACCGCCCAGTATCTCCGATGGCGTTTCGAGTCTCATCCGACCAGCCGTTACGTGCTCGCAACTTCACCGAACGGCGTGGCAGTCGGGCGGGTCCACAATCGGAACGGACGCCGGGAACTGGTCATCTCGGATCTGGCCGGTCGTGGCAGTCACAAGGCGGCGTCTCAGCTCCGGGCCGCCACCCGGCCGGACTACACGGTCACCTGGTTCTCACCGGGGCTCGCCGAGAGGCAGTGGGCAATACGAGGGGGCATGTTGCCCGTCCCCGGACTGAAGGCGCTGACGCTGATGGCCCGCCCCCTCCGAGACCTCCCGGTGGACCTGGCCTGGAACAACTGGGACTTCTCGATCGGCGACCTGGAACTTCTCTGACCCTCGCCGCAAGTTCACTGACTGTGCCACTCCCCCGGTTGCGTGGCCCCTAGAACCTTGACGAGTGC
>DATEEG010000332.1:0-3518 GCA_035281305.1 Acidimicrobiia bacterium
CACAGGACGATCGAGGGACAGGCGATCGAGTTGGGGTGGCGGTCGGACAATGTGGTGGACCTGACCCCGACCGATTACCTCGACATGGTCCTGCTCAAGACGTGCTCCTACTCCACCATCTTCCCGCTCCGGATCGGAGGGCTGATCGGCTCCTGGGGCACGGCCGATCTAGACGCGCTGACTCGCTTCGGCTTCCACCTGGGGGCAGCCTTTCAGATTCGCGATGACCTCCTCAACCTCGTGGGGAATAGTGACCATTACGGGAAGGAGATTCTCGGCGACCTTTACGAGGGAAAGCGGACCCTGATGATCCTCCATCTCCTGTCCGTCGCCAGTGAGCCAGAGCAGGTCTGGCTCAACGCGTTTCTTTTCGCCGGCCGGTCGGAGCGGTCCGAATCGGAGGTCCGAGCCGTCCTCGGATTGATGAAGGATCACGGCAGCATCGAGTTCGCCCGGGAGTTCTCCCGGGGAGTCTCGGCGGCAGCCCGCGAGGCGTTCGAGGTCGCGTTTCGGGGCCTCCCCCCTTCCGACGATCTCCACTTCATAGAAGAGTTGATCCCCTACATGCTGGAGCGAGAGCTGTAGGCGCCCTCGTCCGACCCCTTTCGCGCATCAAACGCGGCCGATAGGCCGCGTTTGATGCGCTAAAAGGGTGCTTGGATGGGACCGGCGAGCCGATCTGCATCATTCGCACCACTCGGGTCGACATCGTTCCCTTTGGTGAGGCCGACGAAGAGTTCGCCTGGGTCGAGGGCGAAGGCGACCGTTCTCTGAAGTACTGGCGGGAGGCCCACATCTGGTGCTTCGAGACCGAAGGCAATCCCATCACCGACGACGAACTGGTGGTGCTGGAGCGCTTCGACAAGGTGTGGCCGCCCTGAGCGGGTCTACGCCGACGGGAGCGGCGACCTGGTCACGAAGGCGTTGATCACCTCGGTTGCGGCCGGCTCCACCCGGATCACATAAGACACGCCGCCTTCCTCCGAGATCTGGACCGGGAGCGTCACGGAGTCCGTGGCCGAGGCAGTCTGCATCGCCCAACCCGTCCGGGCGAGGGCGAAAACGTTGGTCCCGGAGTCGGAGGTGAGATAGGTCCCGACGGCGCTCAACAGCAGCGGGCTGCGGACGACCCCGGAGACTGAAGAAGCCTGGCTCATGATCTTCATGAGGACCTCGCGTTGGCGGCCGGTGCGGGCGATGTCGCCGCTGCCCTCCGACACCCAGTCTCCATCCCGGAACTCCTCGTAGGTTCGCGACCTGGCATAGGCCAGAGCGGTTGCCCCGTTGACGGTCTGGGTTCCGGCCTCCACCGCCAGTCCGGACTTGAGATCGCGGGCCGCATACGGAAAGTTCAGCTCGACGCCGCCGAGGGCGTCGACGATGGCGGCGAAACCGCCGAACTGCACCTCCAGATAGTGATTGGCCCGGATCCCGGTGGCGAGGGCGACCGACTCGACCAACAGGTCGGGCCCGCCCAGGGCGTAGGCAGCGTTGATCTTCTGAGTTCCGTGACCCGGCACGTCGACTTTGAGGTCCCGAGGAATCGACAGCAGTTGTCGGCGGCCCCCGGCCACCTGGGCGAGAATGATCACGTCGGCCCGGGCTCCCGGGAAGTCACCGAAGAACCCGCCCAGTTCGTCGGGAAGGTTCTCGCGACTGTCGCTGCCGACGATCAAATAGATGCCGTCCCCGGCGGCGAGGGCCGGGAGAGTGCCGGCGTCGGCCATCTGCGACTCGGTGTAGAGCGCCAATCCGACCAGGGCGGCAGTGACCACTACCAGGAACAACAGGATCCGGATGACCCACCGTTGCCCGCGGCTAAACCGTCGCGGTCGAACCGGAGGGGACGGCGGAGCCGAAGGAGGAGCTGGGGGAGCGGGTGAAGTCATGGGACCTGGCCTGAATACGGTACCGCGGAGCCAGGCTTTACCGGGAGCCTCCCCCTCCCGGACGGCTCGCCTCAGACGTCGACCGCCTCGCTACCGTTCAAGGTCGACGTTGCAGGAGGGAGGTCCCGTGGCAAGGCCGATTCATTTCGAGATCCACGTCGATGACATGGAACGTGCCCGCAGCTTCTACGAGAAGGTGCTCGGTTGGTCGTTTCAAAAGTGGGGCGACATCGACTACTACGTCGTCACCACCGGGGAGGAGGGCACCCCCGGAATAAACGGCGGCATGCTGCCCAGGCGTGGTGGATCGGGCGACAAAGTAACCGCCTGGGTGAGCACGGTCGGTGTCGACGACCTGGATGCCACGATGGCGGCAGTTGAGGCCAACGGGGGCTCGATCGCCTTGCCGAAGGAGAAGATGGAAGGGGTCGGTTGGCTGGCTTACGCCAAGGACACTGAGGGCAACATCTTCGGAATGATCGAAGACACTTCCGCTAGGGGTGACTAACGACGCCGAGGGAGGTTGCGACTTCTCTGAGCCGGTGATCCAGGTTCTACCGAGACGAGCTAGGTGCAGGTAGATCGCGTCGGGGGCCTATCTAGATGCACTGGCCGAACGTGGGCTGCGTGAAGTTGAGGACGCCGGTGGCAAACCACCAGTCCCGCTCCACGTTGATCTCGTAACGGGGTATCGGTCGGTTCAGACCGGCGCTGTCGTCCCATTTCTTGGTGCGGTACTCGATGAGGCCGTGGAAGCGGACGACGGTCGGCTCATCGAGCAGTAGCGGTGGCTCCGTGCAGCGGGTCTCTCCCGGAAACCAGGGAATGGACGGCACCGAGACCACCGTGCCGGTCTCCAATTGCTCGGGCTGGAGCCATGGCGGGGTGCGGTCCAGTGTCGCCACGTGCTCGTAGTCGGGCTGGCGGACTGGCAGGTGGTAGACGTGGGCCTCATCACCTTCTCCGAACAGCAGGTACTGCTCGTGCTCCTGGCCGACCAGGTTGAGATTGGCGTGGCGGTGGTGGATGACGGCGTCGACCTTCACCGTGACCTTTTCCAGGAACGGCTCGTCTTCGTCCCAAGGCAGCCAATCGGGGTCCGGTTGGTCGGGTTTCACTCCCGCTCCGATGCCCTTGTAGATGTCGGCCTGAAACTTGCGATCGGCGATGCGCATCGACCACGAGCGTCGGATCAGTTCCGGGATGGTGAACTTGCTCGACCGCGACGTCACGAGAAAGTGCGGCTCTTCGCCTTCCCGATCGCTGAGGATCTTCTTTCGGGTTGCCTCCGGGACGGTGACGCGGAGGACCAGTTCCCAGTTGTGCCCCTCGATCCACCAGCTGATCACGTGGCACAGGAACAGGGTCCGCTCTCCAACGAGCACGAAGGCATGACGCATCGGCACGTCATGAGTCGGCAACGTCGATTCCGGGCGCTCCGGGCTCTGGTAGATGGACAAGTAGTTCTCCTGGGACCCCCTCGAAATTAGTTGGATCCGGGGCTTGCGGAGAAAATCGTCTTCCGGGAGGCCCCGGCGCCCGTCGGGTCAGGCGAAGAACTCGTTGATTGCGGCCGTATCGTCGGAAAACGCCCAGCGATGGGTGATCTTGCCATCCTTGACGTGGTAG
>DATEEG010000333.1:0-10621 GCA_035281305.1 Acidimicrobiia bacterium
TATGTGGAGGTCCCATCCCTCGGCGACGAGGGACATCCCGATGAGAAGCAAGAAGCTGAGTGCCAGCATCTTCACAGTCGGGTGTTGATTGACGAACTCGCTGATGCTCTTGGCCGAAACGAGCATGACGCCGACCGCAATCACGACGGCCGCGATCATCACGCCGATCTCGTCGGCCATCCCCACTGCCGTGATGACGGAATCGAGGCTGAAGACGACATCGAGCAGGAGAATCTGGAAGATGACCGATGCGAAACTCGCCGCGACGACGGCCGGGCCGTGAGCCTCTTGCCCCTCGAGCTTCTCGTGGATCTCGAACGTTGCCTTTCCGAGGAGGAATAGGCCCCCACCGATCAGGATGAGGTCACGGCCCGAAAACTCCTTTCCTATCACTGAGAACCAGGGCTCGGTCAGGCCGATGACCCAGGAGATGCTGAGCAACAGGAGGATTCGGGTGAGCATCGCCAGGCCGAGGCCGACCTGACGGCCACGGGCTTGCTGATGGGCGGGCAACTTCGAAGACAGAATCGAGATGAAAATGATGTTGTCGATGCCGAGCACCACTTCGAGAGTGGTCAACGTCAGCAACGCGATCCAGATCTCCGGGTCGGTAAGCCAATCCATGCCGAGTGAGATTACGGCCTCAGTGGCGATAGACGCGACGCCGCCTAAGCGGCCGGGAGGGCCGAGATCTCCACAGGCTCGTCGGAGATCGTCGCTTCGAAAGCCTCGATCACTTCGGGATCGAAGTGAATTCCGGAAAGCCGGACAATTTCAATCACCGCCGCTTCGACTGGCCAGGCTTGCTTATAAGGACGGACGCTGATCAAAGCGTCGAAGACATCAGCCACCGCAACGATCCGGGCGGCCTGGGGGATCTGCAACCTGGCGAGGCCGAGGTAGCCGCTCCCATCCCAGCGCTCATGATGGGTAAGGGCCACCTGCTCGGCCATCTGGAGGATCGGGCTCGTGCCACCCGAAAGGATCGAAGCTCCGACCGTGACGTGAAGTTTGATCTCCTCGTATTCGACCGCAGTCAGAGGGCCCGGCTTGAGGAGGATGTGGTCGGGAATCGCGATCTTGCCAATGTCGTGCAGAGGCGTGGCGAACCGGATGATCTCGATCTCGTCATCCGGCAACCCGAGCTGGCGGGCGATTCGCACCGAGAGAGCACCCACCCTCTCCGTGTGGCGGCCTGTCATGTCGTCGCGATACTCACTGGCGAGAGCGAGGCGCTGCAGGATTTCACGTTGCGAGGCCGCCAGCTCGGCCGTCCTCTCGGCGACTCGGAGCTCGAGCAACGTCGCCTGGTCGGTCAACTCCCGATGCAGCTTGCGGAGACGAAGGAGGTTTCGGACCCTCAGCGTGACTTCGAACGTGTCGATCGGTTTCAACAGGAAGTCGGTGGCTCCCGCCTCGAGCGCGGCCATCCGAGCCTTGGTGCTGGCGTCGGCCGTGATCACGATTATCGGGAGTTCCGGCAGATTCAACTCATGTCTGATTCGGTCGAGCAAGGCGATGCCGTCCGAATTGGGCAGATGGAGATCGAGAAGGACGAGGTCGGGATCCCACTCTTCGATCACCGCCGTGGCCCTCCGGAAGTCCGACAGGGTGAGCAGGTTGTGGTAGCCGGTTTGGGCCAGGACCTGGCGTAGCAAGGCCAGATTGGAGGGTTCGTCATCCACGATGAGGATGCGAGCGTCCGTTGGCTCGAGAACTGTGCTCACGGATTGGGTCCGGACGCGTTCGAATCGGCGGAAATCCGCCTTAGCGTCATCGAGGACGACCTTTTCAACGAGCCGGAAACTGAGTTCATGGATGCCGGTACCTTGATTGTCGGCACGGTTGGGGGGTCGGTTAAATGCAATCGGACTCCCCGGGGACCCAAAAACGGCCTCACTCCTGGTCGATCGCGACAACCAACGCACTCCAGGGGCAGTACCTCCCCAACTCGAGGAACACCTCGAGGTTCTCATCGACGAAGTCGGCGGTCCCATCGCAGACTTCGATGGTCACGTCCACAAGCTCGACATCCTCGAGATGCCAGTTGTGGCCGGTGTTTACCCCTCCGTCGCCCTCCACGATGCGGCCGTTGGGAATCCCGGCCGAGCCCCCAGTCCCGAGGGCTTCCCGGGCCCGATCGATCGACACGGGGTCGACGATCCGCGCGATGAAGCTCCCCGAAGCTGTTTCGAAAGTGACGAGGATCGGGGCTGTCGAATCATCTCCACAAGCCGTCCCCATCAGGAGGACCACCACCAGTACCCACTTCCTGAGAATTGACTGTCTCATACGCCTCCTCGGCTCAATCGGATGGGCCTGCCGTCAGGCTGCGATATTCGTCGAGGCTCTCGGGGTTGGCGAGAGCGTCGATGTTTCGAATGGGGTCGCCGTTGACCGCCGCCCCCACCGCCAATTCGCTGATCTTTCCACTCCGCGTCCGTGGAATGTCAGCCACCGCGAGGATGAGGGCCGGCACGTGCCGGGGCGACCCTTCATCTCGCAGCCGCGCTCTGATCCGGTTCTCGAGTTCCTCCGTCAGGTCGAAGCCTGGCGCCAGGCGGACGAACAAGACGACCCTGGTGTCGCGCTCCCACCGCTGGCCGATGACGACTGATTCGACCACCTCGGGAACGGCCTCGACGATCCGATAGATCTCGGCGGTGCCGATCCGGACTCCGCCGGCGTTGAGAGTGGCGTCCGACCGTCCCAGAATCACGAACCCGCCGTGTGAGGTGGTCAGGGCATAGTCTCCGTGGGTCCAGACGCCCGGGTTCTGAGAGAAATAGGCGGATCGGTAAAGGGCGTCACCATCCGGGCCCCAGAACGTGAGCGGCATGGACGGGAACGGGGCGGTACAGACCAACTCGCCGGCGGTCCCGGCGACAGGCTTGCCCTGCTCGTCCCAAACCTCGACCGCCATCCCGAGCGCCGGTGCCTGAATCTCACCGGCGTAAACCGGCCTCGTCGGGTCGCCGCCGACGAAACATCCGCACAGATCGGTGCCGCCCGAGATCGACGCCAGATGGACGTCCTGCTTGATGGCTTCGTACACGTAGCGAAAGCTCTCCTCCGACAGCGGCGACCCGGTCGATCCGATCACCCGTAGAGACCTGAGATCGTGGGTGCCCATTGGCCTCAAACCGGCACCCGCCAGGGAATCTATGAACTTGGCTGAGACTCCGAGCATGGTCAGCCCCACCTCGTCCACCAGGTCGAACAAGCGGTCGGGCCCCGGATATAGGGGACTCCCGTCGTAAAGGACGATGCCCGCGCCGTGCCCGAGCCCCGAGACGAGCCAGTTCCACATCATCCATCCCGAAGTCGTGAAATAGAAGAGGCGGTCGCCCGCTTTCACGTCGCAGTGGTGGCGCTGCTCCTGCAGGTGTTTGATCAGCACTCCCCCGGCCCGATGCACGATGCATTTGGGCATTCCCGTCGTCCCGGACGAGTAGAGGACGTAGATGGGGTGATCGAACGGAAGACGTTCGAACCTGGGAACTGCGTTTTGATGGCCGTCGACGAACTCTTGGATCGGGGCGACTCCGTCCGGCAGCCCACTTCCTGATTGCGAAACGGCCACGACTGCTTTCAGTGTCGGCAGTGCCGCCCGGAGGGCCGGGATCTGTTCGAGGCGTGAGAACCAGCGGCCCCCGTAGTGGTAGCCGTCCGCCACCAGCAACACCTTTGGCTCGACCTGCCCGAACCGGTCGACCACACCGCTCACGCCGAAGTCGGAAGAGGTCGATGTGAAGGTCGCCCCGACCGACGCGGCCGCCAAAAAGGCAATCATCGTTTCCGGTATGTGGGGAGTCCAGGCAGCAACCCGGTCGCCGGTACCCACCCCGACGGCCCTCAAGGCCGACGCGAACGCCGCCACCTCCTGGCGCAGCTCCGCCCAGTTGAGGACCCGACGAAACCCGTCCTCCCGCTGGTAGATGAGAGCCGGTTGGTCGACCGCCGCACCCCTTCCATCGAGGAGGTTCTCGGCAACATTGAGCCGCGCTTCAGGAAAGAAGCGTCCTTCCCACATGTGGTTGCCGGGAACGAAGGAACTTTCGCCCTTCTCGCCGATCATCCCCACGTCGTCCCAGACCGCCGACCAGAAGCGGGCCGGCTCTTCGATGGACCATCGGTGCAGGGCGGCCGTGTCGACCAGGTCAAGACCTGTGAGCGCGACGACCGACCTTCGGAATCGATCGATGTTGCTGGCGAGAATGCGGTCCTCTGAAGGAGCCCACAACTTCTCGCTCACGCTTGCGACTCAACCGCATCGGCGAATGCTTCCATGGTCTCGAATCGCCACCGCGGTTCGATGAGCGACCCGGGCGCCGGAGTGGCCCCGACGTGGCTCCGGCCACGCCCCCGATCGATCCAGACCGAGGGCAATCCATAGCGCCGGGCGGGTTCGTGGTCGTGAAAGAGGCTCTGGGCCACGTGGAGAAGGTGCTTGCGATCCAGTCCCATCTCGGCAATGGTGCCGAACAGGGCCTCGAAATGGGGAGCCCGGGGCTTGTAGGCACCGACGTCCTCGGCCGTGATCACCTTGTCGAAGGTGACGCCCAGGCGCTGATTGCTGGCGGCGAAAGATGCCCGGTCCACGTTGGAGACAATGATCAAGCGAAAGCGGTCCCCGAGCCTGGTCAACGCCGCCGCCGAATCGGGAAAGGCCGGCCAATCCCCCACCGTCTGTCCGAACCCGACGGCATCACCTTCCGAGACCGGGACTTTGAGCCTGGCTCCGATTCTCCTCAGCACCTCGGCCAGGACCTCGGGGTACGGCAAGGCGGGCGAACGCTCACCCTGAACCACAGTCTCGAACTCAGAAACCAGCCCGAGCAGGTGACTATCGGACACGTCGAGGTCCACCCGATCAGCCCATTCTCGGAGCGCTACCGACATGCCCGATTCCCAGTCGATCAATGTGCCATAGCAGTCGAAACTGAGCGCCCGGAACTGGCTGAATTCACTCACGACGCCGGAAAGGCTAGGAACACTCGACGGCGACAAGGGTCGGCGGACTACCCGGACCGTTCTTCGGCTTCGAAGGTTCCGGGCCTGAAGAAGAGGAAGTGACCTACCTCAGGGGACCAGAACGCGTCCATCGGCTGGCCTTCGGTGCTCCACTCCGTCCTCCCCTTGTAGACACAGCCCTCGAAGGTCTCCTGTTCGGGCGACGGGTCGCTCCCATGAAGACGGCGGCCGATCACCCTGTAGATGCGTCCGTGACCGAGTTCCATGGCGGCGAGGCTACCAATGGGTAGCTCCCAGTGGATTGGTAATTCCGCTCTGGGGCACCGCACATGGACCTCATCGATCTCCTACGAGAACTCAAGCGGTTAGAGAATCCGGGTCACCCCGGGCAACCGCCGCAACATCGATCCGACCCCAAAAGAAATCGCCACGCCGAGCAGGCTCACCACAAAGAAGTTCAATTCCGGTGACCACCCCGTCCGACGGCTGGCCAGCACGAGACCTACCAGCACAAATTGGTGTATCAGAAACGCAGCGAAGGCCGAACGGCTCATCTCCCGGGCGACAGGGCCCTGATGGTCGAACCGGCGCCGGAACAGGTCGAGTAGCCAGAACGGCATGGTCGCCACGAGGACCCCCTCGCATAGTGCGACCAGCAGCGACTGCCAGGCGCCGCCACCGGCGAAGTCGCGGTACGTTGCGTCCGTCGCCCAGAAACCCAAAATCCCGACGCTGGCGGCATAGGTCACACCGGCCGCCCAGCGGACCGCCCGGGAAACCTGCGGGCTGACCGGCAACCAGCCTCGCTCCGCCGCAAGGACGCCCATGGTGAAGCCGGCCACCCACCCTGGTGACTGACCCAGGGCCAGACGCCATCGCTCCTCCCCCAGCGGCACGACAATCCGGATTGCATAAGAGGCGACGGCCACGGCTCCGATCGGAATCAACAAGTGCCGCGCCCGCAGCGGTAGTCGAGCCGCGGCTACCGGCCGGATGGTTCGCACCATCGCATAGATCGTCGAGAAGAGCATGAGCACGCCCAGGAACCAGGTGGGACCCGGTGCCGGCGGCCACCAGATATGCAGCGTGAATGCCCAAAAGCCTCGTTCCCAGCCAACGTTGGAGGTGTCCACGTACTCGATCACGGGACTCAGCACCACTACGAAGGCGAGCATGGGCAGGCCGAGCCGGAGCGTGCGATCCAACAGGAACTTTCGAAGTCCTTTCCGGGCCAGGGAGCGTGGGGTGAAGATGCCGGCTATGAAGAAGAACACTGCCATGCCGAACATGGCCGCGATGAGGGACATGCTGAGAATGCTCATTACCGGCTCGCGGACCGGGGGCTCGGTGAACACCCAGTTCCCAATGCCGGTCCACGCCATGATCGAATGGCCAACGATCACGCCGATGACCAGCAGCGTCTTCAGATTGTCCGCATACGGATGACGGACGGTCGCTTCGGAGCGAACCATCTCGTTCACTGCAGCCATACGTCTGTTCCCTCATTCCAGATCATCGAAGATGCCCGGAAGGTGGCGATAGGGCCGATTGTCATCAGCGGTGCCCGGCTCCCCCGACCGGGCGACAGGGGCCGGGAGGAAGGGTGGGTGCACGTCGTAACGTTCCCGTACCAGCCATGTTGGAGAATGCGTTATGGCCGTTTGGTCCGTCCCCGCTGTGAATTCCGCCTTCAATTGGCGACGCGTGCTGTCAACGCTCACCCCTGCGGTAGTGGTCGGGTCGATGCTGGTGGGGATAGCGATCTATCCACGGGTACAAGCCGCAACTGCCGGAGCGACCCTTTTCTTCTTTCCGATGATCGCACTGATCGCCACCACTTTGCTTGGCCTCGAATTCTCCCTGTGTGGATATGTGATTCTGCGCCAGACCGCCAATCGGGTCGGCTGGCTACTCCAAGGGACCGGGCTCCTCTTCGGTTTCACCTGGGTGGGGCTGGCTCTCACCAGCCTCGACGAGGTGGGTCGGAACATCGGAGTGGCGGGTCGGCTGGCCGCGTCCTGGCTCGGCTTCGGCTGGTATCCGGCCTTGATGCTGATGGGGGTGCTGCTCCCCCTCCTGTTCCCCACGGGTCGCCCACCATCGCGGAGGTGGGCCTGGGTGGCTGTGACTGCCGGAATTGCCCTGGTGTACGGGCTGGGAGCGGTGACCGTAGAGACACTCAGTGGTCCCCTCGCCGGGGTGCTGGGCCCCGATTCCAAATCTTGGTTGGCCCTGAGTGTCCTGGCTGCCACCGGGGTGTTCGGCGCAGGGATCTCGGTACTGGTGCGATACCGGCGAGCTAATGCCGTTGAACGTCTCCAGATCAAATGGGTGGTCGTCACGTTCGTGTTGCTGTGTCTCACTATCACCGTGTCGCTGACCCCCGTGGTCCAGCTCGGGCCGGATTGGGGACAGGCGCTGGCCTATACCATGTTCAGCCTGGTTCCGGTCTCGATCGTTCTGGCGATAACCCGATACCGCCTCTACGACCTCGACCGGATCATCTCCCGCACCGTGTCCTACGCAATCGTCGTCGGAGTTCTCCTGGCCTTGTACACCGGTGCCCTCGCTCTTCTCACCCAGGTCCTCCCCGGGCAATCCGACGTCGCCGTAGCCGCATCCACACTCGCCGCCATGGCCCTTTTCACGCCTATCAAGCGGCGCATTCAGGCGTGGGTTGATCGACGCTTCAATCGGACCCGGTATATAGCGGAGCAAGAGTTGAACCAGCTGACGGAGAGATTGAAGGAGATCGTCGACCTGGCAACGTTGGAAACCGACGTGATCGGAGTCGTGCGGCGCACCCTGCAACCGTCAGCGACCGACGTGTGGCTAAGAAATACTCCCTAACTCACTCCCACTACCAGCCACCCGCCGGGCCCATCACGTCACCGGTCGGCGATCATGAAGGGGTTGGTCCGGCATCCGGAGGGACGGGCCGAACGGTCGTCAGTGCTCTGATCCCTCGACGACTCTGATGTTGAGTACCGACGTGAGGCCGCTGAGTTGGAACAGCGGATAGAGGCGGGCAGGCAGCAGAAAGGACAGGACCGAGCCTTCTTCGGCCATGCGAAGATGGGTTGTGACGAGGAGGCTGATCCCCACGGAGTCGATGAATCTGACTTCGGTCAGGTCGATCGCCATATCGGTGGCACCTGCCGCTCGTTGTTCCTGGATGAGGTTGCGGAGTTGACTGGCAGTAGCGAGGTCGAGGTCGCCGGAGAACCTGACAACGTGCGGGCTCCCGGCGACGGTGGCGGTACCGGCGGTCAAATTGGCAGAAGACGTGTCCTGGTCCTGGCTTGGTGCTTTTGGCTGGTAGTCCGGCCAACTGATCGGCGGCAAACCGCGATCGATTTGCCTCATGAACTCCTCCAGAAACCACTCTCGAAAGAGGACCAGGGGCCGGGGAGTCGCAAGGGTCAATAGATCGTGGCCGCTCAGGCAGAACTCATCGACCTCTCGAAGCATTTCGCCAAGTTGGGCGGCCCCACTGGAAGCTTCGGAAGGAACCGTGAACGTGACATCGACGTACTGCTCGTTACGCTCGGCGGCGGCCCGCAGCACGTCGTAGCTGGGGTCGCCATAGCTGCGGAACTGACCGTCGAGACGGTCGACCAGGGTCATCAGGCGGTTGGGGAGTGCATCGGGACCCAGATCGCTTCGAATGATGTCGAATTCCCGCTGGAGCGCCTCCTGGTGCGACGTGGCCCTCACCCACAGATCGACAGGTACGTCGAGAAGGTGGACCTCGTGCAGATCGACATCGGGGCTCATGCAATTCCTTCGAGACGGTCCAATTCGAACCACACCGTCTTCCCGGGTGGTTCGATGTCCACTCCCCAGCGATCCGATAGCGAGTCCACCAGATGGAGGCCCCGGCCGGTCGGCTGTAGGTGGTCGTAGGTGCGTCGCTCGGGAAGGTTCGGGCTGCCGTCAGTGACCGACACCCTGATCGCCGTTGCCGTCATCGTCACTTGGACAGCAAAGTTCGTTCTGGCGTGAAGGACCGCGTTTGTGACCAACTCCGAAACCAAGAGGCTGAGGCGCATATCCGAGTCCTCGTCTCTCGACCACTCCAGGTCTCTGACGAAGTTACGGACGATCGGCACCGAGCCAGGTTCGGGGGGGATCTCTTCGATCAGCTCAGAGTGTGAGGCCGAAGAACCGCGATGCGGCCGGTTTGATCCTGTCACAAACGCTCCTCACAACTTGGAATTCCGCCGAGGGATCGCCTGGACCTCTGGCCTGCCGCCACCTCGGATTCTGGCCCCCTGAGATTAGCCCCTCCCCCCTCCTGAATGGCTGCTTCCAGCCGGTAACCAAGGCTCCTGCGCCGATTCGAGCAAGGGGAAAAGGCGAACCGATCCGCTCCCCCGGCTGTTCCTGCTGCCCGCCGGGCGACTCCTTGTTCGGCCCGTCGACGCCTTCTCGGACCTTCGTCACCCCGAACGGGGGGACGGAGCGTCTGTTACAGGAAGGGCAAAGTGCCCCGGAAAAAGGAGCCCAAAGGGAATGCGCGATACCTCGGCGATCACAACGACAACCCGGGTGATGGCCGGATTGCTGGCCGCCTACCTGCTGTTGTCGGCCTTCGGGGTCCTGTCGGCCGAAGACCTGGGCTCCGATGTCGGCGCCGCACTCTGGGCAGTCTGGCTGCTGGCGGCGGCAGCGGCGATCGTCGCCGGGCTGGTGCTGGTCAGACGTCAGCCGCTGGCGGGGACGATCACTTTGTGTACAGGGGCACTTCTCGCAATCGGAGCGTATTTCTGGTTCCCGCCGTTGTGGCTCGTCTCCCTGCTGATCGTCGCCGGCGCCGTGTGGAGCTACAAGACTTCGAAGACCAAGGAGGCCACGGCCATCGCCTGATCGTTTCGTCTCCAAGACGATTCGCGGGCGGCGGTGTCCATTTGCGGGACTCCTCGGCGCTGGCAGCTCGAACGGCGGTGCCTCAATCGATGGAGGGAAACACTCAGCCCGGTTGACAGATCGCCGGTCAGAGTGGGATAGTCCGAGCGAGATGAGGTGCCCTCATGACCGTTAGACAGCTGAGCATCGCAGCCACCGTGCTTGGCGTCGTCGCCGTGATCATGTTCGTCGTCGGACGGTCCACCCTCGGCGTGGTGTTCATCCTCCTGGCGGGGCTGGCGTGGACGCTGACGCAGTATGTCGGACGGCCCAGCAGACGCGACGACGACCAGCCGTAGGCGTACGAGTCGACCCGTCGAGTTGTGAACTCCATCCGCGGAGCCACGGTTAGGGCCGGAGGTTCCGACCACTGAAGGGCATCAAGCGCAGAGCGAGCTTTGGTGATGCCAGAAATCGCCCAAAACGCGGAAAGAAACTTTCCCATCCCGAGACGCCGACGAGACGCGGTCCGGGGAGTCTTAGTTGACAGCAGGTAGCCCCCAGGTCCGACGATTGGGCCCGGGTGTTCGCAGAAACCGGGGTGTTCGGCACCTATCGGGTTTGCTCCGGGGGAGAGACTTGAACTCTCAACCTATGGATTAACAGGCCGTCATCCCATCCTCAGCCAAAACCCTTATGGTCATTGGGTTTCCGCCTACAAAAAGACATCTGAAAATTTCATAGTCCATTGCTCGATGGAGGCATTGTTGGGGGCTTGCGAGCGCATCGAGGACTAGCC
>DATEEG010000334.1:0-5162 GCA_035281305.1 Acidimicrobiia bacterium
CATCGGCAGGTCGAGCGCATCCAAACGCTCACCTGTCATGGGAACGGTCAGGATTCCACTCGAGTGACGGATCATGAATCCGATCTTGGCCGGCGTGACTTGATCGGCGGCGACGATCAGATCGCCCTCGTTCTCCCGGTCGGCATCGTCGACCACGATCACTATCTCTCCACGCGCAAACGCCGCGACCAGATCAGGAATCGGTGCGAAACTCATGCTTGGCGCTCCAACAACCTCTCTACATACTTGGCTAGAACATCAAACTCGAGGTTGACCCTATCGCCGGGTTCCCGCAAACCCAGGGTGGTCACAGACAGGGTGTGCGGTATCAGGGCGACCTCGAAACCTTCGGCATCGACTGAGGTTACGGTCAGACTGACTCCGTCCACGGTGATGGACCCTTTCTCGACCACGTAACGCAGACCGTCCGGCGGCGCTGAGATCCTGACGAGACGGCCTTCTCCTTCCGGGATGACGGCCACAACCTCACCTGTCGCGTCGACATGACCCTGAACGATGTGTCCGTCGAATCTGCCATCGGCCCGCAGCGGACGCTCGAGGTTGACCCGGTCCCCCGGCTCCATCGATCCCAGGTTGGATCGGCGCAGAGTCTCGGCGACAACGTCCGCTGTGACGGTGGTCGGCCCGACTTCGACCGCCGTCAGGCAAACGCCGTTGACGGCCACGGACTCGCCGACCTCTAGTCCCCCCGCCAGATCACCAGCTTCGAGCACCAAGCGGCGGCCACCAGTCACGTCGGTGATTTCGGCAACCGTTCCAAGCGACTCAACGATTCCGGTGAACATGGGTTATCGGGAGTCGCTCGGGAGCCGCCGGTGCGAGGCGGGGACCCAATCGACTCTGAGGTCCGGGCCCAATTTCATAACATCGACAATATCGACTTCGACTGCATCTTCCAGTGTGTTCCAGGCCGCAGCAAAGGGCCCCAGCCCGCGTCCCCCGGCGATTCTTCCCGCCAGGTAGAACACACCTCGATCGACCAACCCGCGGCCCCATAAGGCGGCAGCCAAACCAGCTCCCCCCTCGAACAGGACGTCGAGATAGCCCTCGTCCCCGATGGCCTTGAGCGCTTCCTCGAGCAGCGGGCGTCCGTCGGTGCTCCCGGAAACGCGAATTGCCCCGGTGTCGTCGCCCAGGTCGCGACTAGCGACCAGCAGCGGTCGGCGTTGGAGGATCCTGCGGTCGGGGGGAAGGTCGCGAGTCCCGATCAGGACGATCGGGCGGGGCTGGGGTCCGCCGTAGTCGGCTATCCGCACGTCGAGTTGGGGGTCGTCGGAGATCACCGTTCCGGCGCCGACCATGATGGCGTCGAACTGCGAGCGGAGCCTGTGACCGTCGTCGCGGGCCGTGTCCGAGCTGATCCACTGCGAGGAACCATCGGCGGCCGCGAGTTGTCCGTCGAGAGTGATGGCTGCCTTGAAGGTGATCCGGGGACGGCCGGTCCGGCGGTGATGGAAATAAGCGGGATCGAGCGCCTCGGCCTCCGCGGCCAGGATGCCTTCTTCGACTGTGACGCCCTGGCGACGTAACGCAGCGATGCCTTCGCCGGCGACCCGGGTATCAGGATCCACCGCCCCTACCACGACGTGAGCCACGCCGGCGGCGAGCAGGGCATCGACACATGGAGGGGTCCGACCCTGAAAACTGCAGGGCTCGAGAGTCACAATCACGGTTCCCCCACGCGCGGCTGTCCCCGCTGCGTTCAGGGCGACGACCTCGGCGTGAGGTTGTCCGGGACCGAGGTGCGACCCCTCGCCAATCACCTCTCCGGCTCGGTCCAACACGATTGCCCCTACCCGGGGATTGGGGTGGGTGCGGTGGGAGCCCGCCAGTTCGAACGCCCGGCGCATGAGGACGGTGTCGTCCTGGCGACTCAAGCAGACACCTAGTTGGTGCGGCGATCGATCTCGAAAGACGAACCGGTCCGCTTCTTGGCGAACTCTTTCATCTCCACGGCGATCGCCGAAGCTTCCCACTGGGAGGCGATCGGGCGATGGACGTTGGTAACGACCCCCAGCGAGATTGACACCATGGGAAAGGCGTACCTTTCGCCGCGGCGATCGATGACTTCGATGTATCCGCGGAGGGCATCGGCAGTGTCGTAGTAGTCGAGGATGCCGTCGTCGAAACGGTCGATGACACGCTTGCAGTACTCCTCGGCGCGCTCGGCGGACACGAGCGCCACGAAATCGTCCCCGCCGATGTGGCCTACGAAGGCATCCATCTCGCCGATCTCGTCGGTGGCGGCGCCCAGGCACCGGGCGCAGAACCGGATGACCTCGTCGCCCCTCATGAATCCATAGTGATCGTTGAAGGCCTTGAAGTTGTCGAGATCGCAGTGGACGAGGGCGAATGGGGCCCCCGTTCCGATCCGGGCCTCTATCTCCTGGCCTATCCGGAAGTTGCCCGGCAGTCCGGTCAGTGGGGAAAGATCGCGTGCAGCTTGGGTCCGGCGCAGGACAGCCTTGACACGTGCAACCAGTTCGCTGATGTCGAACGGTTTGGTTATGTAGTCGTCGGCCCCCAGTTCCAGGCCGCGAACTCGATCTTCGGGCAGTCCGCGGGCCGTGAGAAGGATGACTGAGGTGTTGCCGGTCGTGCCGTGGGCCCTGATCCGGCGGAGGGCCGTCAGCCCGTCCATCCTGGGCATCATGATGTCGAGGAGGATCAGCTGGGGTGGGTCGACCATTGCCTTGTCGACGGCTTCCCGCCCATCCTCGGCGGTATCGACGTCGTAGCCCTCGAGCTCGAGGTTGATCTTGACCACCTGAAGGATGTCAGGGTCGTCGTCGACCACCAAAATCCGCTCGCTCATTCCTGTGTCCAAATCTTGCCTTCAATCAACCGCCGCAAGTCGCGGATAGCTTCGACCGGGTCGGGCGCACCGAAAACCGATGTGCCGGCCACGAAAACCGTGGCCCCGGCATTCTTCGCCGAAATGATGTTGTCTGACGATACGCCGCCATCGATCTCGATATCGGCGTCTAGGTCGTTGGACTCAATCCAATTCCGCGCCTCCTCGATCTTGGGCAGAACCTCCGGTATGAAGGATTGACCACCAAAACCAGGGTTTACCGACATAACTAGCAGCATATTTACGTATTCCATGAAAGGCGCCACGGCCGAAAACGGGGTCGGAGGCGAAATTACGAGGCCAAAACCAAGGTCGTTGGCGGCGGCCACCTTCATCGCCGCGGTTGGATCCGGGATCGCCTCGATGTGCATTGTGACCATGTCGACACCGGCCGCCGCCAGCTCCGGCAGGTAGGCGTCGGGGTTGGTCGTCATCAGGTGACAATCGAACGGCAGCTCGGTGTGCCGCCGCAGAGAGGCAATCACGGGCAGGCCAAAACTGATGTTCGGTACGAAGTGCCCGTCCATGACGTCGAGGTGAAGAAGATCCGCTTCCGACTCGATCGCTTGAACTTCCCGGGCCAGTTGTCCGAAGTCTGCAGCCAGCAAGGAAGGTGCAATCCGATAGCCGGCCATGCGGCGAGTGTACCGGTCGGCTATTTCAGATCGACTACCGCGATGAACATGCCGTCGGTGCCCGTCAGGTGCGGTGCCAGCAAAAGGCCATCGCCCCAGGTACGACCGGGCAAACCCAACGGTGGAAACGCCCCGAACCCGTTCACAACGTCGACCGTTTCAGCCGGTACCACCGTGCAGACCGAGTACACCAATCGACCCCCCGGCTTCACCAGCCCGAGGGCGGCGGCAAGCATCCGCTTCTGCAGATCGGCCAGCTCCTCGACGCGGGCCCGGGTAACCCGGTGTCGGATCTCGGGACGCCGTCGGAGGGTCCCGAACCCCGAACACGGGGCATCGAGCAGCACGCGGTCGAACGTGGCCGATTTGAACGGGGGAAAAACGGCATCGCCGACCATCCAGGAGGCTTCGGGCGCACGGCTTCGGGCTCTCAGAACGCGCTTGAGGCTGCTGTCGAGCGCTGTGATCCCACGGCCTCCGGTCTGGTCGATCAGGTGCATCGTCTTCCCACCGGGAGCCGCGGCGAGGTCCGCCACGACGTCGCCGGGCCGGGCTTGGACTGCATGACCAACGGCCACCGATGATGGGTCTTGGAGTGGATGCACTCCCAGGTGACCAGCTTGGATTACATACGCATCGGAGACACCTGCAACCGGGTCTCCATCCGGGATCGAGGTCCCGGGCCGGTGGCGCACCGACACCGGAGCGTCCGCCAGCGAGGCGACCGCGAAGGCGTCCGTTTCCTCCTCGCCCCAGGCATTGTCGAGGTCTTCAACCAGCCACGCGGGCAGACCCAGTTCCAAAGACCGTCCTTCGAACCCGACCCCCAGGTCCGGCTCTCCGTCAGCAAGTCGCCTGAGCAACGCGTTGGCGAATCCGACGGCTCGGCCGCTGATCGACCTAACCACCTCGACCCCGGTGTCGACCGCCACGGCCGTGGGAGCCCGTCCGAACCAGAGTTCGAACGTCGCAACCCGGAGGGCATCGAGCACGTCCGGGTCGATCTCATCCAGGTCGCGGGAGGCGGCAGCCGTTATCCCGCGGTCGATCCTCCGGAGCCGACGGATCGTTCCGAAGGTCAATGCCTCGGCCTGCCTGCGATCGATGTCGCTGAGTCGGCCGGTGACCGGTGCCAGGGCTTGCTGGGTCCAGGCACCCTCCCGCACCACCCGACCAACCACTCCGGCGGCAACCGAGCGGGGCGCCACTCCGACTTTCAAGATCCGACGTCGCCCGGTTGGGTCCGAAAGCCCCGAAGCCAGGCCGCGGCAGCCATCGCTCGCTTGCCCGGCGGTTGGACGATATCCAATTCCAGAGACCCGAGGCCCGTCCCGACCAGGACCCGTTCATCGACGACCACCACCTTCCCCACCTCCAGATCTCGAGGCATGGCTCGAGCAGCCAGCACCCGCAGAGCCAGGCCTCCGATCATCAACACGGCCCCGGGCTTCGGGGCAAGGGCCCGAACGCGGCGGGCCAGCGTTTCGGCAGGTTCAGATGTGTCGAGCACAAGCTCGGGCTTGGTCAGCTTGGGGGCATGGGTTATTCCGATGACGGGCTGAGGAGTTGCCGAAATTACGCCGCCGAGCCAGCCCGGCAGCAACTCAACGAGCATCTCGGCACCCAGATCAGCCAGCCTCGTCGTCAACTCT